>DASYUQ010000130.1 GCA_036001065.1 Candidatus Methylomirabilota bacterium | reverse complement strand
TGCGCCGCCACGAAGCTGAGCGTCGTCACCGCCTCGTAGAACTCCCCGCCGAAGCGCTCGGCGAGCGGCGGGGGATAGACGATGTGGTCGCCCACCCACACGGAGTCGTAGCCCAGCGCTTCCGCGCGGCGGGCCAGCGCGAGCGTGCCCTCGCCGGAGGCGAGCGGGCCGAAGTGCGGGAGCTGGACGCCGAACTTCACGGGACGGTCAGGCGGCCGGCAGGAACAGCGCCCACGTCGCGCGCAGCGTCCACATCGAGAGCAGGAAGCCGCCGGCCAGCGCCAGGCTCACCCCGCTGACGACGCTCACGCGCCGCTGGAGGGCCAGGGCGTCGGCGCCGGCCCGTCCGGCGCGCCCTGCGGCGAGCGTGCCCGCCACCGCCAGCGGCACCATGAGCCCGAGGCCGTAAGCCATCAGCGTGAGGGCGCCGAGCCAGGCGCTCTGCTGCGCCGCCACCCAGCCGATGACGAGCGCGTAGGCCGACAGCGGGCTGAAGATCGCCATCGTCGCGCCGAACGCGAGCGCGATCGTCAGCGCCCGCCGCGTCAGGCTGCCGGTGGGGGCGGCTCCCCCCGGAGCTGCGGTCAGACGAGGGAGCAGCGGGCGCGTCAGCCCCAGCTCGCCGAGCGCGATCGCCAGCGCCAGCAGGCCCAGCACCGAGAGGGCGACGGAGGCGATTGCCTCGCGCGCCCAGGGGGTCGTCACCTGCGCGGCCACGGCGGAGCCCGCCCAGGCCATCGCCGCGCCGAACACGCCCAGCACCACCAGCAGGGCGCCCGTGAACAGACCGAGCACCGCCATCCATCGCCGTCTCGTCTTCGCCTCCTGAACCAGGGGCGCGATCGTGAAGATCATCGGCGTCCATCAGGGGACGCAGATGCGCGGCACCCCCATGACGAAGGCGAGCAGCACGGCCGTCGCGGCGCCGGCCAGGGGCGCCCCCGGATCGGTGAAGAGCGCGATGAACCCCTTGTACATGCCGCTGAACACGGGCCAGTTCCAGGCATAGCCCAATAACCCGCCCACCAGCGTGGCGACCACGAACAGCGTCAGACGAGAACGCATAGGAGCCCCTCCCCGACCGGCAGCATACTCTACCCGCGCCGAAGAGCGAACCCGCCGGCCCTAGGGTCTGGTCGGGTCGGGGGAGACCCCGACGAGCAGCTTGCCGAAGTTCGTTCCCTGGAGCAGGCCGATGAAGGCGCCCGGCGCCCGCTCGAGCCCCTCGACGATGTCCTCCCGATACTTGAGCCGGCCTTCTCGTACCCACCCCGTGCACTCGGCCAGGAAGTCCGCGGTGCGATCGAGATGGTCGGAGACGATGAAGCCCTTGATGAGGGCGCGGTTGACGAGCAGCGGGGCCAGGTTCGGTCCCGGCGGCGGCTCGGTGGCGTTGTACTGCGAGATGATCCCGCAGAGCGGAATGCGGGCGTTGACGTTGATGATCCGCAGCACCGCCTTGAGGACGTCGCCGCCCACGTTGTCGAAGTAGATGTCCACACGCGAGGGGCAGGCCGCCTGCAGGGCCGACGGGAAGTCCCCGGTCTTATAGTTCATGCAGGCATCGAAACCCAGCTCGCGGACGACGTACGCGCACTTGTCGGCAGAGCCGGCGATGCCGACCGCGCGGCAGCCCTTGATCTTCGCGATCTGGCCCACCGCCGAGCCGACGGCGCCGGCCGCCGCCGACACGACGACGGTCTCGCCCGGCCGCGGCCGACCGATGTCGAGGAGGCCGACGTAGGCGGTCAGACCCGGCATGCCCAGGACGCCGAGCGCGGTGGAGATGGGCGCCTGGGCCGGATCGAGCTTGCGCATCCCCACGCCTTTCGACACCGCGTATTCCTGCCAGCCGTCGTAACCGAGGACGAAGTCCCCCGGCGCGAAGGCCGGATGCCTGGACTCGACCACCTGGCCGACCGTGCCGCCCACCATCACCTGGCCCAGCTCGACCGGCCTGGCGTACGATCGGCCCTCGTTCATCCGCCCCCGCATGTACGGGTCGAGCGAGAGGTAGATGGTGCGGCACAGGATCTCGCCGTCGCCGGGCTTGGGCAGGGGCGCGTCGACCAGCGCGAAGTCGGACGGCGTGGGCGCACCGGCCGGACGGCGCTTCAGCACGATCTGGCGGTTCATGGCACTGGACATCGGGAGTCTCCTTAGAAACTGGCTCGCGCGGCCCAGACAGCATACAGCGGGTCGCCCTCGGCGGGCGTATGCGCGTACTCGCTGAGCTCGCTCCAGCCCTCCCCGACCCCGCCGGAAGCGTCGAAGTAGGCGGCCACGATCGCCCCGTGCTGCTCGTCGCTCGCCGCCCGCCAGAGCGCGACGGCCTTCTCGGGAAAGCAACGGTTGCTGAACGACACGACGAAGGGCGCGCCCGGCTTGAGCGTCCGGCGCACCTCCTGGAAGACCTCCACCGGCTGGATGAGGTATTGCACCGAGACGGCGCACAGCGCGGCGTCGAAGGCCCCGTCGTTGAATGGAAGCTTCGGCTCCCCGTTGAGGTCGTGCACGACGGCCTGGGCGAGCTGAGGGTTCTCGCGCATCTCGTCCCGGTTCAGCCCGACGCCGATCAGCGTGCCCGCGAACGAAGGCGGCAGGTGGCTGCGCCAGGACGACATCAGGTCGAGCACGCAGCCGCGCGGCGGCACCAGCGCCTCGTAGAGCCGCATCAGCGCGGCGATGGCGCCACCGTCCAGGTGCACCACGCGCCGGGGCCAGGCGTAGAAGAGGCGATCGTCCTCTTCGTTCTCGCGCCGGAAGGCGCCGGGCGGGAAGGCGGTGGGCGGCGCCATGTCAGGCGACGCGGCAGCCGGAGAGCGAGAGCAGGTGCACGCACAGCCTCCGTGGCGGAGGATTGTACGTGCTTTCGGGTCCTATTTGCTCTCGATCAGGGCAGCCGCGTGGCGTGGTGGTCGCCGAACGTGTTGCCGCCCGTAGCGAGCGTCGCCGGCAGGACGGTGCGCGCGAGATCCCGCGCCCGATGGAACTTCAGATTCGAGACGTGATAGAGGAACGCGGGGCTGAGGACCCGGAAGTTCCGCGACTCCAGACTCGAAATGGGGAACGTCTGGGCTTGCGCGGTGCCCTCGAGCGGAATGACCGACATCGATGCGGGGATCAGTGGAGGAAACGGGTTGCGGACGAGCCCGAGATCGTGGCTGATGCCGAGGATCTGCCGCGACCCGACCTCCGCCTCCGGAAACGCAAGCACGAGTCGCGCGGTCGCGGGGGACGGATCCCAGGCGATGACTCTCGTCTGGGGGTTCCCGAACGTCGGCGCGCCTGGCACGGTCTGGCGCTCCAGCAGCACGACGACGCGCTCGGGGCCATCCGTCGCTCGGAATGCCTCCTGAACGTAAGGAAGGACCGGCACCCCTGAGTCCTGCGTGACACGGGCGGCAGCGCTGACTCCTACGGTCCCGAAGCCGAGCCCGAAGCAGCCGCCGATGACCGAGACAGTACGCGGGGGAACCATCAGCGAGAAATCGCCGGCCGCAAGCTCGGGGCGCAGGTGGACCTGCGACGCCGACAGAACGCCGCTTCGGATTTCCACGTCAGCGGAGGTTTGCGTCGGCAGGCAGCGAAGCGCGCTCTGTTGGACCACCCCATAGGAGACGGCGCCCGTTTCCTCGTCCACACGTTCCACAATGATGTTGACCATCATGAAATCGGAGCTCCCGCCCGGCACAAAGGTATTGAACCCTGTGAC
Source organism: Candidatus Methylomirabilota bacterium (assembly GCA_036001065.1). Classification (NCBI taxonomy): domain Bacteria; phylum Methylomirabilota (SeqCode); species Candidatus Methylomirabilota bacterium. Next base: position 31,623 of record DASYUQ010000130.1, on the reverse strand, counting down.
CTCGACCACGTTATTGATGGTCAGCGTGGACGGCGCCGTCGAGTGGAGCAGGCGGCCGTCCGTCACATCGACTAGCGCCCAGACCGCTCGCGCCACCCGCCCCAGGCTGTAGACCACCGGGACCGGCGGCCCATCCTCGACCGTCGGCGGGGTCGGGCACGGCGGGGCGCCACACGTGACGTAGACCCTCGACGGAAAGTGCGCGAACTCCCGTTCAGGGTTCAGGGTCACGAGCACGAGGACGACGATATGCCCGTCGGCTCTCAAGCCGATCTGCTTGAGCTCCCAGATGTGCGGTCGGACCCCGCGGAAGTTGTCCAGCTTGTCCTCGTCCAGCGTGAGCCGCCAGGCCAGCGCCGTCGACGCCGAGCCGGTGACCGCCACCTCGGCCGTCACAGCGCCGGCCTTCGCTGAGATCACGTTATTACCGCTCACCACCGTGCTCACGAAGAACGAGACGAGGTACTGACGATAGCTGATGCCCGCGTTGAGCTGAACTCCTCCGATGTCGAGGCCGAGTGGGAACAGAACGTTGGCAACCTGCTCGACGTCCACCATCCCGTTCACCACCGGCACGTCCACCGATCCCAGGGGCCGCTTGATCCGATACGCGAACATGCGATTGGGGCCCGGCTCGAAGCCGAACGTGCCCGACGTGAACTTGCTGCGCCCGACCAGGGTGTTGTCGAGATCGCCCCACCGGAGGTCGACAACGTCGGCCTGCAAGATGGGCAGCGGGAAAATCCCCTTGGGCGTCCTCAGATTCCATCGAGTGCCGTCGGGGAAAAGCTGCTCGACGCGATACCCCCCGAGGACCTTCCCGATCACTCCGCCGGGGAAGTTCCTCGAGGGATCCTTGATCTCGTTCCCCAGCGTCCCCTGGTAGACGGCTATGAACCGTTCGGCCTCCGTGGGAGGCTGAAACCGCGCCGATGTAATCTCCCCGCCGCCAGCGACGTTGCTCAAGGCGGTGGACTCGACGGCCGCAACCGGGCTTCGCACTCCGCTGGCGTCATCCCAATAGAGCTTCAGGTCACCTTCCACAAGCGGATCGGCGGCGGCGTTCGGATCGGAGGATGCATTCGTTCCCTTCACCTGAACCAACGCGGGGTCGCTCGGGTCCGCGAACAAATCGACGTCCAACTTGTTGCGGAAGAAGTAGTTAAGGAGGGCGGCGGAATAGCCAACAGCGCGCGGAAGAAGAAGCGCCGCGTAGTCCTCATAGACGCGATCCGTGAGGATATCGTTACGCTCCGGGCGTCCTCTGAAGAGTAGTCGTTCGAAGAATGTGCCCTCCGCTACGAAATGTCTCACCCCTACACCATCGGACACCTTGGCGAAGTATCGGCGCTGTTTCTGACCTTCGGACTCCGCGAAGGCTGGTCCAAGAGCTTCCGGACGGGGCAGCGCAAAATCGCGAAAAATCGTGTCGTCACTTAGGAAGTTGCCGTTCGCGTACTCGGCCATGCCCTGCAACGTCCCGCTCAGGATGTCTGTGTTCAGTCCCCCGAACAGATCCGAGTCGATGAGACGGGCGATCGGTACAGGCGCTCCAGTATCACCGGTCGCGGTGAATATCGAGAGGGCAGGAAACACCGCGTCCTGAGTGAGCAAACTCAGAAATAGCGCTCTTCGGTCCTGTCCGTTCCGGTCAACACCTCCTCGTCGCATCGCTTCGACCCATGCCTCGTAGCCCTCATAAAACAGATGCGCATCGTTGCGGGTGTGGCCTGGCACCGACGCGTCCTGAATCAAGTGCGACAGATGACCCAGCCCGAGGAAGGTATTCACGAACCCATTCTCGCGTTGGCCCTTCGTCTTGCCCGTCAGTGCCTCCAGATATCTCCGCCGAGTATCCTGCCAGGACCAGTTACCACCTCCCACGGCAGAAGGATCCTGCGACTGGTTTTGTTGCCAAATCACCGACGACTGTCCCAACGGGATGCCCTCGCGCAGCCCCGCGGCATCCCAGCCCAATAGGGGGTTATGGAAGTGATTCAGTGCGCGGAACGGCGGGGAGTCCTCCGAGAATGCACCGTTCCCAACGAGACGGGGCACGGTTAGTCCCAAGAAGCTCTCATCGACTCCTCCAGGAAGAGCCAACTCACCCTTCAATACCCGATCGAGCAACGAAGTGCCTGCACCCGCTGCACGCTGGGCAATTTCACGGTGGGTCTCCGGTTCGTAGGCGTAGCAGGGCGAAGTGCTGCCGAGAAACAGGAGGAAGCACACCACCGTGAAGGTCTTTCTCATGGCCTTCAGTTCCTCAGATCAAGAAAGGCACGTTCGATTTCAAGAGCCTCGCGCATACGAGCTGTCCTCTCATCCGGTATTACCGGCGCCCACCCCATAATCCGATAAAACATCAAACGTTCCTCGCGTGTTCTGAGTCTGGGCATTTCAATCACCGCCAGTTCGCCCTTGTCGAAGCGTGCTGCGGTGCTACGAAATCGCCACTGGCCATACCCGGGCTTGAAGACTACGAACTCGGGCCCGCTCACTTTCATGATCAAGGGAATCGTGTACGCCCAGCGCGACCGGATCGTGAATCTGCCATCAGAACGGGTTACTACTTCCTCAGAGGCGTAATGGCTCCCGCCCGCCCAACCGCCGAGACTGGGTTGATACCTGATCCAGTATGCGAGTACGACGACACCCGCCAATGGCTCACTCGTTTCTGCATCAACGATCTGACCGTTCCAGGGACCTGCAGCGTCAACTGCCAAGGGCCTGAACACGACTCCAGCGTATGAGACCGCGAGTCCAGCAATGATGACCCACGTTCGGTGCCGCCCGGAACGGCTCAATGCGCGAGCCTCCCATAGGCTTCGACCATATCGTTCGGCCCCGGCTTCAGCACGAGAACGGCGTACACTCTTTCATTATCAGGACGCTCGCGGTCAGCCGGATTGAAGGCGACCCCCAATTGCGGATACCACAGACGGCCGTCCGTTCCAGGGCCGAACGCATTGCGGACAGCGCCGACGGTGCTCCCGAGCCCCACTCCCCGCAGGCCTGCTGAAAAGCTTGGAGCTGAATCTAGACGCAACACGGCGATCAGGATAGCGTCGACACGGCCATCCCTGAGAAATATACGCAGCCACGTATTGGAAGCCTCCAGATAGTCGGCGACTTTGATGCTGAGCGATGACGACACGCGATCCGGTGCCCCAAGATCTCTTACAACATCAGATTCGGAGCTGCCCAGGCGGACACCAGCGAGGCTCTGCCCCGCAACCATAGGCGCCGACAGGGCCAATCGCAGTTTGGCCAGGTCGGCCGCTTCTCCCTGAAAGGTCGCCAACGATCCGAAAATCAGGACAGCCAGGGCAAGAGACGGCGGGCGCGGCGGACGATCTCGTCTCACCGAGCCCCCAGGACCAGCTCGCGCACCTCCGCCAACGACAAGTGCGGCTTCACCACGATTAGTCTGGCCTGACGTTCGTCTCCGATAGTCTGCTCGCCGGGCGATACGACAAGCCCCACCCCCTTGTACCACCAAAACTCGGCGGTGCCGGGGGGGATCGTTATCACCTCGTCGGGCGGCCCGTACAAAATTCGCAGCCGGTCCTTCGGCTCACCTGGCTGGTAGCCCTTAGACGTCCGCCCGGTGTAGGGAAGCGCTACTCCTGCCTGTCGCACGACCGTCAGATGAATCATCTCCACCCCGGCTTGACGTAGTGTGAACGTCAGACGCATCAGAACGCCCCACTCACGTGAGGGGGGAGCGATAACGTAGATGAGGTCCCGGCGCGAACCGTCGAGGGATTGGTCGGTCTTGAAAGGCAGCGCGCCAAGGCGGTTGATTGCTGCGCTCTCGCTGTCGCCGAGGCGAATCCCCGCTGCCGCCTGTCCCTCAATGATTGGCTGCTGAAGCGCCTGATCGATGGCTGTCGTCCCAGCACCGTCAGGAACAGCGACGAGGCTGCAAACAAGGAAGCCAAAGGCGACCGCCGTCTTAACGCGGTCTCCTAGAACATCCATAGTCGCCAGATACCGTCCTCATCGATGAGGAATCTGATTTCGAACGATCTCACTGCGTTATCCTCTGTCCTAACCATTTCGTGAATCGCTTCGTGACCGCGGAGTTCAAGTAGGACAATGTCGGTCAGGATCGCATCGATCTGTGGCAAGTCTTGGGCCAATGCTCGGAAGACCTCCTCATAACGGGGGCGTGCCCGGTGGACAATGTGGGTCAACGCCTGCACGATATCAGCACGTCGTAGCGTGTCTTTCAGGGCTGTCCATCTGACCTGGAAAGTTTGGCTTACGGCATTCAGATCAAAGATCTGGACCACCGCGCTTGTCGCGAATCGATTCCCTCCGCTGTCAGCAACGGTGACGGTGGGCAAATAGATTCCTGGTTGCGCGTAAGCAAAGGTCTGCCCGTCCAACCGCACCCCTCTAAAGTCGACGAGGCCATCTGCGTCCGCGTCGAGTTCCACCTGGCTTATGTCAAAGCCGGCGGCGACTGAGAAATTCACCGTCAGTGGGGCGACGCCGCTTGACGGGTTGGCGTGGAGCACGAACAGCGGAGTCGATGTCGGCGCCACGGCGAGGGCCAGGGCGTGGGTAGCGGTCGCACCGCTCGCGGCCGTCGCGATCGCCCGCAGACTCGTCGTCTCAGACGTGACCGGCACCCGGGCGGCGAAGACCTGGAGCGATGACGAGGCCAGCTTCCCGATACCACCACAGGTCGGGCAGGTCGCCCGCGCCGGTAATGATCCTGTCGGGAAAACCATAGACGGCCTGCGCCCAATCCGCGGGCTGCCCCGGTTCGTAGCCCTTGCCGGTGCGACCCGAATACGGATTCGTCGCTGTGTCACGCCTGGAGATGAACAGACCGACTGCCTGAACCTTTGGCTGGTCTCCTCCCAGGAGCACGCGGATCGTGACGCTCCACTCGTTCGACGGATCCGCTGAGACGTATACCAGCACACGTCGTGACCCCGGGCCCACGCTCTCCGTGCGTTGCGGCGGGCCGCCAAGGGTGGTGGCGACCGCGTCCTCGCCGTCGCCGAGTCGAATGCCCGCAGCGCTGTCGCCCTCGAGAATCGGCTGCTGGCGCGCCCGGTCCAACGCGGGCGTGGAAGTCTGCGCAGACGCCGAGGCGCAGGCAAGTAAGCCCAGGAGGCTGACAGTAAGGAAGGCACCGAACCAAAAACCGCGACGCTGTCTGCGAGCGAGAGCCATCGGCCCTCCGCACGAGTGCGTACGGGCGTGCGCTGCGCGTGCTGGTTACCTTCGGCGACCCTAAGCGAACTCGGTCGGCTCTGTCAACCGTATCTGGAGCGATACACAGTGGCCCCGTCAGCGGCCTTGCCAGTCGGGCTTGCGCTTGGCGAGAAAGGCGCGGACGCCCTCCTGGAAATCCTGGCTGAGGTAGCAGGAGAGAATGATGTCCTCGGCATCTCGCAGGGAGGCCGACGCCGTCACCCGGCGCGTGGCCTCCTTGACGGCGGCCAGCGTGAGCGGCGCCAGCTCCGCCAGGTGCACGGCCAGCTCCCGCACCCGCGCCGGGAGCGCCGCGGCCGGGTGGACCTCGTCGACCAGCCCGATCGCCTTGGCCTCGGCCGCGTCGGCCAGCCGCGCGGTCAGCAGGAGGTTGCGGGCGCGGACCGGCCCGATCGTCGCGGCCAGCAGCGAGAAGGCCAGCGGCGCGGTGCAGTTGCCCAGCGTGCGGGCCACCGGAGCGCCGAAGCGCGCGTGCTCGGCGGCCAGCCGGAGATCGCAGGCCAGCGACATGAAGAGCCCGCCGCCTACGGCGTCGCCCTGCACCATCGCGATCGTGGGCTTGGTCATGCCGTGCAGGCGACCCAGCACGCGAGTGATGCGCCCCTCGTACTCGAGCGCGTCCTCCCGCGTCTTGAAGGTGAGGAACTGACGGATGTCGGTCCCGCTGACGAAGGCCTTGTCGCCGGCGCCTCTGAGAACCAGCACGCGGATGGCCTGGTCCTTGTCCAGGCGCTCGCAGATGTCGTGGAGCTCCTCGTACATCTCGAAGGTCATGGCGTTGCGGGCCTGGGGACGGTTGAAGGTGAGGGTGGCCACGCGCCCGTCCCGCTCGAGGAGCAGGTGACCGCTGGCCGGCGCGCTCACGGCGCTTTGCAGGCCTCCATCTGGGCCAGGTGCTCCAGATCGTGATCCGCGACGTGGGTGGCGTACTGGGCGATCGTCACCGGACCGAAGTACGCCGAGAACCCGATCCGCCCGAAGGCGGCGGCCGGCAGCGAATCTAGGAAGGAGATCGTCTCGCGGCGGGCCGCCGCGAACGCTTCCAGATCGGCCTCGAAGCGCCCCTGGCGGTGATCGCGCGACGCGGCCCACGCCTCCGGGCTGAACGAGGGGAACTGGGGACGCTCCTCCTCGGCGAGGCGCCGGAGCCGGGGCAGGAACAGCTCCCGCTCCACGTGGAGGAGATGAGCCATCACCTCCTTGATCGACCACTCGCCTTCCCGCCCCCGACGCTTGAGCGCCTGGACGCTCAGACCGTGGGTGACGGCGGCGATGCGCGCCGGGGTCGTGCGCAATTCCTGGACGACGTCGCCGACGTCCAGGGCCACCCGCGCCTCGCAGCGCTTGGGCCGGAGCCCGAGCCCGGTGCGCACGTCGTGGATCTGGCCGAGGTGCTCGGTGTCGTGGTCGGCCATGGTGCCCGCGTAGGCCTCGATGGTCAGGGGACCGCGGCTCGGGCTCACGCCCTCGCGGAGCCAGCCGGCGGGGTCGAGCGCGGCGAGGATGGCCACGCTCTGGCGGCGTGCGCCCTCCAGGGCGGCGAGCAGCGTGTCGAGGTCGGCCCGGTCGCCCGTGGCGGGACGTCTGGTTTCGAAAGCGGGCCGCACCTCGGCGACCATGCGGCGCAGTCGGGGCAGGAAGGTGTCGCGCTCGGCTTCGACCAGGTGCCGGACGACCTCCGCGATCGACCACTCGCCGGGCTTGGGCGGCGTCCACTCCTCCCCCGGCGGGCAGTCGGCGCAGAGACCCCGGACGAGCGCCGGGGTGGCGCGAAGGCTCGCGACGGTCAGGGCGCGATCCACCGGGGGGCTCACTTCGGCAGCATGAGCACGAGCGGCTCCAGGTGCTTGGGATCGGACTTGAACCCGACGCCGAGCTCGCGGAAGCGCCGGACCACTGCTTCGTTGAACGGCGTCTTGACGCCGCCCAGCCTCCCCTGCTCGACGACGTACCCGTTGAGGTAGTCGATCTCCGTCCGCCGGCCCCGCATGACGTCCTGCAGGAGCGAGGGCCGGCCGCCCCCCAGGAGCTTCGCCCCGGCGGCCATGTCCGCCATCACGTCGGCGCGGCCGCGGCCGGCGGCGGCATCGACGAACCGCTGGGCTTCGATCCCGAAGATCGGCTCGACCTCGTAGCCGCGGGCGCGGCCGACCTGGATCACCTCGGCGGCGATCTCGATGGCGATGCGGCATGGCTCCGGTTCGCTCCGGATCGCGGCCGAGCCCAGGCCGCTGAGACCCGCCAGCGGGTTGGCCATGCAGTTGACGGCGAGCTTCGACCAGCGCTCACCCCAGAGGTTAGTGGTCACCTTGGCCGGCGCCACGTCGTTCATGAGGGCGGCCAGCCGGCGCGCCCGCTCGGAGTCCGAGCCGTCCAGCTCGCCGAGCTTGAACCCGATCTTGCTCGTGTCGGTGCGCATCGCGTGCCCCGGCTCGTACATGCCGGCCCCGATGGTGATCACGCAGCCCAGCGTCCGGTGGCGGCCGGCGATGGCGGCCACCCGCTCGTCGTTGACCCCGTTCTGGAAGTCGACGACGACCCCCTCCGGCGCGAGGTGCCGGATTCCCAGCGCGGTGGCCCATTCGGTGTCGTAGGACTTCACGGCGACGAAGACGGCGTCGAAGGGCTCGGCGAGGGCCTGGGCCTCGTGCACGTGGAGAGCCTTGACGGGAATCACCTGCTGACCACAGGTACCGCTCAGGCGGAGCCCCTTCCGCTTCATCGTCTCGACGTGCTCGGGCCACTGGTCGATGAGCGTCACGTCGCGCCCGGCCCTGGTCAGCAGCCCGCCCACGACGCACCCGATGGCCCCTGCCCCGACGATCGCGATTCTCATGCCGGCGCCTCCCCTGCCAGAGCGATACGTGAGCATACCACTGTGCGCCGGCGGCGCTGCCGCGGGGCCTCGCGGGAGGTTGGAGGATCCTACTTGCCACGTGGCTGTGGAAATCGTTTCCTAGGAGGTGCGCCGGGTGAGTACGACGATCCGGCCTCGATCGCTCACGAAGGTGGTCAGCACCCAGCTCACCACGCTCACCAGAAGGGCCCCGAAGACCGCCGCCCAGAAACCCTGGACCTGGAAGCCCTTCACGAGGAGAGAGGTGAGCCAGAGGCAGAGCCCGTTGAGCACCAGCAGGAAGAGGCCCAGCGTGACCAGCGTCACCGGGAAGGTGAGCACGACGAGGATCGGACGCACCACGGCGTTGATCACGCCCAGCACGAGGCCGGCGCCCAGCGCGGTCAGCACGCCGTCGACCTCGATCCCCGGTACGATCACCGCCACCACGTAGATCGCCACCGCGTTGATGAGCACGCGCAGCAGGAAGCCCACGGCGTGACGCTATCCGCCGGCGAAGAGGCTCTTCTTGATGGTGGCGTGCACGCCCCAGTTGCCGTCCACGACCTGCGTGATGCCGAAATCGACGGCGACCGACATCAAGGAGATCGCTTCGTTCTCGCTCAGGCCCTTGGTCGTCATCAGGAAGTGCCGCATCTTGCGGAAGGCGTCCCGCATGGCCAGGTCCACCGAGGACTTCTCGTAGATCTTGCTCTGGGCCTCGGGGCCGAGGTCGGCCAGGTAGTTCGGGTAGGTGAAACCATGCAGCACCCACTCGTCCTGGGTTTCCAGGAGCGGATAGTTGAGCCCGTTCAGCGCGGTGCCCCTCAGCGTGTCCTTCTTGCGGACGATCAGCTGGAAGGTCCCGGTCAGCGAGCACTCGATGGCGGTGCCGGCGAGCTCGGAATCGCCCTGGGCGGCGTGGGAGTCCCCCGCGGACAGCAGCGCGCCCGGCACCGCGACCGGGTAGTACATGGTGGCGCCCCGGCCGATGCGCCAGTCGTCGATGTTGCCGCCGACGTAGTTGGGCGGGATGGAGTCGACGATGTCGGCCTCGGCCGGGGCCAGACCGAGCACGCCGAAATGGGGACGAATGGGGACGCGGACGTTCTTGAGTACCCCGTGGTTCTCCTTCACAGTGCGGTGGTCGACCGGCACCCCGGGGTAATCGATGATCTTGTGGACGACGCCGAAGGGATCGGTCTGGGGCGTCCACTGGAAGTTGTAGACGGCCTGCGCCCAGTTCCGCTCTCCCGACGCGTCGAGCTCGTAGATCGTGATCACCTCGCGCGGCTTCGGCTCCGTCAGGAGATCTTTGTAGTGGAAGCCCCACCAGGCGGCCGCGTTGCTCCCGAAGCTCTTGCCCTTGTACTTGGGGTTCGCGCATGGACGGGGGCGGACGTCGGCGATGCGCACTTCCAGGACGTCCCCGGCCTGGGCCCCGCGGACGTAGACGGGGCCGGTGCAGATGTGGACGCCCAGGCCCTCGCCCGCGCCCCGACCGAACAACGTCGGTTTCATCGGCCCTGCCCCCCGGCGGTCGACGCCCTTGCGCTGCTTGTCCCAGGAGAAGACGCTCTCGGCGCCGGGATCGCCTTTGATCATCCGCTCGGCGTCGTCGTTGGCGTGATGGGTCAGCACCTCGATGGTGACGAAATCGCCGGAGTTGATCTCGACCAGAGGTTTGAGCGACTTGCTGAAGTAGCCCCAGTGCACCGTCCGGTCGGTCGCCGGCACGTAATAGTGATTCTTCGTGCCGGGGACCATCCCGGGTTGAGCGTCGGCATTCGAGACGGACGACAGCCCGGTCGTCGTCAGCGAGGCGACGACGCCACCCGCCGTCAGGGCTCCCTTGAGAAAGTCTCGCCGCCCCTCGTTACCGCCGTTGTCGAAGGCATCAGCGCTCATGATCCATCGCCCCTCCCTGGTCGGCGAGCGCGAGCATATGCCAGAGGTCGGAACAGGGTCAAGGCCGCCGCGACGCGCGCAGCGATCGGGCGCAATGCCCTCCCCCGGGGTCGCAGCGGGCGCCCTGCCCGAGCCGCGTCTGACCGCCGCTCAGTTCTTTCGACCATTTAGGTCTGGCACCGGGCTTGCGTTTCGTGCGCGGCGGGCGGCAGCGAGGCGCCGCTCGAAAGGGGGACGACGATGCTGAGAGGAAAGCTGTCGATCGGGGTGACGGTCCTGTCGCTGGTGGCGAGCGTCGCGAGCGCGGAGACTCTGACCGACCGCATGCAGACCCGCCGCATGACGGTGCTCCAGGTGAACCGGGAGACCGGCCAGTTCCAGTGCGTGGAGCACCGCCGCTGGACGTTCGTCTCCAGGCACGACCTGAGCGCGGTGAAACCCGGAGACATCGTCAGGGTGGACAGAGCGGGAGGAACCGCCAGGCTCGTGCTCCTGCGGAGCGCTGCCGACGAGCTGGCTGGCTCCGAGCGATAGCCCGGAACTGCGCCGCCCGCCCGCTCTTCCGCGGTGATCGGCGCGCGAAGGGGCGGGCGGCGCTCACGACAGTGGCGCCCAGACGCTCGACAGTGCTAGAGTCCGGCAGCTTTTACGAAGAGTGCGGTTTCGGCAGGGAGCCACAACCGAATGGGGGCGCCTATGACGAGGCAACGGCTCTTTCTGGTAGCGCTCAGCGCGGTTCTGCTCTCGGCATCCGCGGTCCTGCTCGCCCGGGGCGAGCTGATCGATGCGACCCAGGCTCCCAACACCTTGAACGAGGGCGTCAAGAAATCGCTGGCTCAGCAGATCGGCGAGGGGCGGGGCGACGTCTACACGCCGGATTCCTCGGCCTTCATCATTGCTCGAGACCCGTTTCGCGCCGTTCGGCGCGGCCGGCAGATCTTCCAGCGCAAGTTCACCCGGGCCCAGGGCCAGGGCCCGAACGTCGGCGACGGGCACGGTGACATCAACACGGTCCTCACCATCGGCGCGGGCCTGGTCGACAGCTGCGCCGGATGCCACGGGCGCCCGCGGGGCTCGGCGGGCTTCGGCGGCGACGTGGCCACCCGTCCGGACAGCCGGGACGCGCCGCACCTGTTCGGACTCGGGCTGAAGGAGATGCTGGCCGACGAGATCACCGCCGACCTTCGGGAGATTCGTGAGGGAGCCATCAGGGACGCGCGGCGCAGCGGGCGCTCCGTCTCCAGGCGCCTCTTCAGCAAGGGGATCAGCTACGGCTGGATCACGGCCAATCGGGATGGATCCGTCGACACCCGGAGGGTCGAGGGTGTCGATCCCGATCTCCGCGTCCGCCCGTTCTTCCTCCACGGCGGCACCATCTCAATCCGCGAGTTCGTCGTCGGCGCCTTCCAGGCCGAGATGGGGCTCCAGGCCGCCGACCCGGAGCTCCTCCTGGCGAGCCGGGGCGGCCAATTCACCACCCTGTCCGGGATGGTCCTCGACGGGAGGTTCGATCGAATCGAAGCGCCACCGGTGGCGAGTGAACGCGAGGACGCGGATGGCGACGGGGTGCGGAACGAGATCCCCGTCAGCCTGGTCGATTTCATGGAGTTCTACCTGCTGAACTACTTCAAGGCCGGCAGCGGGGAGCAGACCCTCGCCACCAACCGTGGCCGCTACCTCCTGGTGAAGATCGGATGCACGACGTGCCATATCCCCGACTTGCGGATCGACCGCGACCGGCGCGTTGCCGACGTGGAGACCGTCTTCGACCCCGCCCGGGGGATTTTCAACCGACTGTTCGCCACCGCGACCCCGCTGCATCGGGTCGTCAACGACAGCAAGAAATACCCGCCGCTGAAGCCGCCCCTGCTGGGGCCGTTCGTGGTCGAGAACATCTTCACCGATCTCAAGCGGCACGACCTCGGACCGAACTTCCACGAGCGCAACTACGATGGGACGATTCGGACGCACTTCCTGACCACGCCCCTGTGGGGGGTCGGCAGCACGGCGCCCTACGGTCACGACGGGCGCAGCATCAACCTCAAGGAGGTCATCCTCCGCCACGGCGGAGAGGCGCAGTCGGCGCGAGATGCCTTCGCCACGCTCTCGATCCTCAATCAGGGGGACCTGATCGAGTTCCTGGGCTCTCTCGTCATCTTTCCGCCGGACGACACGGCCTCCAACCTCGACCCCGGAAACCCGAGCGCGCCGGGCTTTCCGCAGGTCGGCCACGGCAGCATCAAGCTGGGCGCGCTGTTCAACAACCCGAGCGATCCCGAGTAGGCGCGCCCGCGAAGCGTTGCTGAACAACCCCCGGCGCGTGGGCGCCGGGGGTCGTTCCTCCCCGGTCTCGACCGACGATCGCTGGTAGCACGGCCAGGACGCCGGTCAGCAGCCCGCCGGCGCCGGCGGTCACCCAGTCGTCCAGGTGGAGCCTCTGCAGATGCAGCAGGCTTGCCAGCCCCGGGGTCTGGATGCAGGCCACCGACAGGGCGACCGTGCCGGCGCTGACGAGCCGGGCGCTCCAGGTGCGGAGCCGGCTCAACGAGGCCGTCACGCCAGCGCTGGCCAGCGTGAGGACCGCCAGCGCCATAGCTCGCCCATGCCCGACCTCACCGGCTTCGCCCAGGCTCCGGACGTACCCGGCGACCACCATCGCGGTGATGAGCCCACCGGTGATCACTATCGCCGCCCACTCCCGGCCTGAGAAGAAGCGTCGCCGCCCGCCCCGGGCGCGCGGGGGTGCGATGCGATCGGTCGCGGTCGGGGCCTGAAAGCCTAGCAGCGCCGTCGGATGGATCACCAGCTCGAGCCAGACGATGTGGACCGGCAGATAGAGCAGCGGGTAGCCGGCCAGCGGGAGCAGCGCCGCGGTGACCACGAACGGGATGTGGATCATCAAGAGGTACTGGAAGCTCGCCCGGAGATTGCGGAAGAGCTGCCGTCCCTCGCCGATGGCCTGCACGATCGTGCGGAAGTTGTCGTCGAGCAGGACGATGGCCGCGACCTCCCGGGCGCTGCGGGTGCCGCGCTCACCCATGGCCACGCCGACATCGGCCGCCTGGAGCGCGGGCACGTCGTTCACGCCATCGCCGGTGACGGCGACGATCTCGCCGGCGTCCTGGAGCGCGCGCACGAGCGTCAGCTTCTGGGAGGGCGCCGCGCGCGCGACCACGTCGACCTGACGGAGCCTCGCCCCCTCGCCGTGGGCGACGCAGGCCTGCATCTCGTCGCCCGAGATCACCGAGGGCTCGCCGCCGCCGAGCCCGATCTGCCGGGCCACCGCGCGCGCGGTCAGCGGATGGTCCCCGGTGACCATGATCGTGTGAATGCCGGCACCCCGGCACATGGCGACGGCGTCGGCCACCCCCGCCTTGACGGGATCCTCGAACGCCAGCAGGCCCGCCAGCCGGTAGCCCTCCATCGGCTCATCTCCGCCAGGCGGCGACTCGTCGAGCGGCCGCCAGGCGCACGCGATCACCTTGTGGCCCTCCTCGGCGAGTGCGGTGAACCGCGCCGGCCAGGCCCGGCGGTCGGCCTCCGTCAGCCCGGTCATCGCCAAGACGGTCTCGGCCGCGCCCTTCGTAACGGCGACGATCAGGCCACCGGCATCGCGCACGATCGCGGTCTCGCGCTTGCGGGCCTCGGTGAACGGAAACGTCGCCAGGGGCCCTCCTCGCTCCTTGAGCGCGCCGGCAGCCTCGGCCTCGCGGAGAATCGCCGCGTCCAGGGGATCGCCGCTGTCCGGGCGCGAGGCGAGCGCGGCGAGGCGCAGCAGGCCCGGGTCTGACAGATGGTCCGCGGCCACGAGGTGCGTCAGGGCGAGGCGGCCCTCGGTGATGGTCCCGGTCTTGTCCGAGCAGATGCAGGTGACGCGCCCGATGTTCTCCACGGCGACCGCCCGGCGCACCAGCGCCTGACGCCCGGCCAGTCGGTACACTCCCAGTCCGAGAAAAAAGGTGAACACCAGTGGAAACTCCTCCGGGAGCGCCGCCGAGGCGAGCGTCACCGCGCTCACCAGCGCATCGACCCAGCCGTAGCCCTGCCCCAGGCGGACGACGGCGAGCAGGAGGCAGATCACCGCCGCCACGGCGACCAGCACCGACACGAGCCTCTGGATGGCGCGCTGCAGCGGCGTGCGCGCGTGGGCGCCGCCCACTGCGGACCGAACGATCTCGCCGTAGAGCGTCTCGCCCCCGGTGAAGACCACGCGGAGCGACGCGCAGCCGGTCAGCAGACGCGTGCCGGCGAATCCCCAGTGCTCGCTCGGAACGAACGGCTCGGGGCCGCCGACGGGCGTCCGGGCCAGCGGTCGCTTGGCGACCGGATAGGCCTCGCCCGTCAGCGTCGCTTCGTCGGCCTGCAGCTCGGCGCCGCCGACCACCAGACCGTCGGCGGGAAACGGCTGCCCGGGCCACACGATCGCCAGGTCGCCCGGGACGAGCTCGAGGGCAGGGAGCTCCACCTCGGCGCCGTCCCGGATGACGATCGCCCGATCGGCGAGCCGGCTTCTCAGGCCTTCCGTGGAGGCCTGGGTGCGGCGGTGCAGGAACAGATCCATCGCGACGAGCGGCGCGATGGCGACGAGGAGGATCACCGCTTCCTTGACCTGTCCCACGATCCAGTAGAGCGCCGCTGGACCGACCAGGAACCAGATCATCGGATCCTTGGCCGTCTCGCGGGCGAGGTCCCGCCACCGCCGGGGCGGAGATTCTAGAATGGCGTTGGGACCGTACTGGCGCCCTCGCTCCTCGGCTTCGGAGGTGGTGAGCCCCCGCTCGAGCGGCAGCAGATCTTGTACGCGAGCGAGCGGCAGAGAGCGCCGGGTCATTCCTTAGGACGCCGCGCCGCTCGCCAGCGTCGCGCGCGCGTCCACCGCGATCGCGCCGTCCGGACCGACTACCAGGGGGTTCAGCTCCACCTCCAGGAGGTCGGGCACGTCCGCGGCAAGACGTGAGAAGCGGGCGATCGTGTCCGCCAGTGCGGCGCAATCTACGGGCGGCTCGCCGCGGACGCCCCGGAGCACGGGCGCCATGCGCAGCTCGTCCAGCATGGCCAGCGCCTCGCTCGGGGTCACCGGCGCCAGCCGCGCGGCGGTGTCGTTCAGCACCTCGACGTAGATGCCCCCGAAACCAACAACGATCATGGGGCCGAACTGGGCGTCCTGCAGGGCGCCCAGCAAGAGCTCCTTCCCGGGCTTCACCATCGGCTGGAGCAGGACGCCCTCGACACGCGCCTGCGGGTGCTCGGCGCGCACGCGGGCCAGCATCGTCTTCATCGCTTCCGAGACCTCGCGGGGTGACGAGAGCCCGAGACGCACACCGCCGACCTCGCTCTTGTGCGTGATCCCCGGGGAGACGAGCTTGAGCGCCAGGGGAAAGCCGATCTCCTCGGCGAGGGTGGCAGCGCTCTCCGGTGTGGTCGCCAGGCGCCCGGTCGCCACGCGAATACCGTAGGCCGCGAGGAGCGGCTGGAGATCCAGGAGACCTAGGCGCGCTACGCCGGCGTGACGGAGGGCCGCGAGAGCGCGGACTGCCTCGCCCAGCGGCGGACCCGCCGGCGCCGGTGGCGCGTTGTGGTCACGCCGTTCGGCGAGCAGCGTCATTCCAGCGAGCGCCGTCACGGCCCGCTCCGGGAAGGTGTAGCACGGGATGCCGGCCTCTCGGATCCACCCCAGACAGTTCGGTCCCAGGACGCGAATGGGCTGATCGCGGAGCCAGGCGCGCAGCTCACTTTCGCGGGCCCGTCCCTCCTCGTCCGTCTCGCGAAAGCCGGCGGAGATCACCACGGCGCCACCCACGCCCTTGGCCACGCACTCCTTGAGGGTGGCCAGCACGTCCGGCGCCGGCACCGCGATCACCGCCAGATCGACGGGCTCATCGACGGCGAGGATCGAGGCGACGGCCGGCAGGCCCTGCACGGAGTCAGCGCGGGCATTGACGACGACGATCCGCCCCCCGAACCCGGCCGACGTGAGGTTGGCCAGCACGCTGCCGCCGACCTTGGCGGGGTTCCGCGAGGCGCCGATGACCGCGATGCTCCGCGGATCGAAAAAGGGCGCGAGGAAGGGCGTCACGCTCAAGCGGGCTCGCGGACCGCGAGCACCGGACAGGGCGCCTGACGGATCACGCGATCAGCGACGCTACCGAGCAGCACGCGGTCGACGCCCCCGCGTCCGTGGGTGCCCATGACGATGAGGTCGGCGCGCTCATCCACTGCGGTGGCCACGATCTCCCGGTACGGCACGCCCGTCCGAACCAGCGTCCGGACGCTGAGCCCCTCGGCGCGGGCCTCGGTCGCCCACTGCTCGAGCATCTTGTCCACCCACGCCCGCGAGGACTCGTAGACCTCACGCACGTGACTGACCGTGAATGGACCCTCCGAAAAGAACGGCCCTTCGACGAAGACGTGAACCAGCACCAGCTCGGATCCGATGACGCGAGCCAGACGCCGGGCCGTCAGCCACGCCTCCTCCGAGGGCGCCGAGAAGTCGACCGGCACCAGCAGCCGCCGAAAGACGGGCCTCGCCGCGCTCACGGACCGTCCTCGTCGGCGGCGCGCCGTTCGAGGCGCCAGTAGTGACGGTCGCGCGCCTTCAAGATTTCCTCGGAGGTGTGCACCTCGGCGTCGGCAGGCTGCTCCACGCCGAGGGCACGGCCGAACTCGTCGACGACGTCCTGATCAGGCGTGGCCACGCTGCCGCCGACCGCCTCTTCCCCCGTGCTGAGCGCGCCCTGCCAGTCGGCGTCGACATCGCCGCCGCTGAGCGCGGGACTCACTTCATGGTGGCTGATCCGCTCGTCCAGGAGCTTCACGGTTTCGCCGCCCACATCGGCCGGAGCGCGCGACGCAGGGACCGGCCCTCGCGCCCGGCGATGCACCCTCGTTCCCCGCCTCCGCGTGCCTCGTCTGACCCGCATGGCCATCGCTTCCTCCCTTCTGCAGCGTGAGCAGCAACAGCGATGCCAGGGAGGAGTGGCGGGATGACGAGGGCTTACGGGCAGGCTCCCGCGCCGGAGAGAGGCGGGGACGCGCGTCTGGGGCGTCGGCGCCCCAGGCTGTGTCGGCCTCCCGGCCGGTGCTCGCGACCCTCGTCGACGTCTTCAGCCACCGAGCTCGACCAGACTCAGCGCAGGTCGCGCTTCCTGGCTTCGAACTCCTCCCGGTCGATCTCCCCGCGCGCGTACCGCTGGCGGAGGATCTCGAGCGCCGAATCGGGCCGCGACTCGATCCCCGGCTTGAGGAGCAAGCGGACACCCAGCACGATGCCGGTAACCGCCAGCCCCCAGAACAGCAGCATCAGCAGCATCATTCCGATCCCCCATGCGCTCCCCACCCACCACATCGGGTGCATTCCCCATCCCCACTCATAGGGCCGCTCCTGCGCCCAGACCGCGGGCGCGAGGGAGCCGGCCAGGACGGTGAGGATGACGACGGCAGCGGCCCCTGGTCGGAGTGAACGCAGCGCGGCGTCACGGTGCGCTCGCCGCGCGAAGTAATTGTGGAGCGCCGAGTAGACGGCGCCGGCGTAGGCGCCGTAGAGCGTGGTCTCGATCAGCCCGAGCACGAAGCTTCCGACGCTCAGCCACTTGAAGCCGGGCAGGACGGCTTCCAGCAGCCACGCCGCATGAAACGTCGCCGGGGCAAGGAGCCCGTAGCCGATACAGAGCACGAAGCTGATCGCGGTGAAGCTCGCGAGACTCTGGCTAACGACCTTCCAGTTCAGCATGGGCCCACCCTCCTCTGGGGCCTGATGGCCCCTGCTACGTGGCGTCTCATGGTCGCGGCTGCTCCGCTGGCGGCCCATGGCGATGCCGGCCGCAGCCGCGACCGACAAAGTGGCCCCCTCCCCGCGCGCGCGGACTTCGCCCGCCGCGCTCAGAAGGTCTCAACCAACGCGATCGTGCCGAGCCCGGGTACTAGAGGAGTGATGCGGGCCGTATTCAGCTCATCTGCCGACGGATGAGTGCACGCCGAGTGCCATCTCCGCGGGGCGGGAGCACCGCGCAACGTCGCGAACCGCCGCACATTCCAGCGCCGCCGGCAGCGAGGTCTCCGGGCCCGGCTGGGGCACACTCACCACAGCCGGGACACTCCCTCCGCACCCGGCGCGGCGGCGCGGCCAGGGTCAGATGATGATCCCCTCTGGGGCCACGCGATGGTCCAGGGCCTCGATCTCCTCGGGCGTCAGCAGATCGGCGCGCTCGAGTCCCACGAGGGAGGAGACGGCGTCGAGGCAGTGGGCCCAGGTGGCGCGGTTCACGAAGAGCAGGCCCCCCACGCTCAGCGTTCCCCCCTGGCTCCCGAAGCCGAGGGCGAGCGTGTGGGGTCCCGTGTGGAGAGGCGCCAGCATCCCCAGCAAGGGTTCGGGACGGGTGTGGGTGAGGAAGATCCGGGCGGTCACCGCCGCGGGATAGAGGCGCCGGATGATCTCCGCTGAGGCCAGGTGGCGCTCTTCTCGCTCGCCGCGGGGCGCCCGGAAGCGGCCGGGCTCGAGCATGTAAATCACGGTGTGTTCGACGCCGCGCTCAGTGAGCCGCGCAGACGCTTTCACGACGTCCACGAGCTGGTAGCCGCCGACGGCGGTCAAGATCACGCGGGCCTCGTCCGGGCGGTGGCCGGCCCAGTCGAGCCGGATGGCGCCATCGCGCAGCAGGGCGCCAGCCTCGCCCGGCGTGAACAGATCCGGAAGGCTCCCGCCCTTGGCAACGACGAGCGTCCAGATCTGCCCGTGCGTGCGATAGACAGCCTCCATCACCGCGACGGCGCTGTTGTGATCCGCGGGGAACAGCACCCGCGACACGTCAGCCGGCTCGCCCAGGAGCGCCTCGGCCAGCGCGGGATCCTGGTGAGAGCGCTCGTTCTTGGCGTTCTCCCAGGTGTGGGAGGTCAGCACGAGCGGTATGGAGAGCCAGCCCGGTGGCAGGCCGACCGCATTGAGCTGATCGGCGAAGATGATCTCCTGGCGGACCACGCCGTGCATCTTCGGGCCGAACGCCTCGTAGGTGACGATGAGGTTGATCCCGCCCTTGTTGCCCAGGGCGGCTGAGGCGACCGCCTCCTCGTTCAGCGCCGTGATCACCTTCCCGTCGAGAGCCTCGGGAATCCCCTCCTCGGGCTGCGTCACCCGGAACTTCAGCGCGTCGAGGGTCCGCTGCATGCGGTTGCTGCGCATCTCGTCGGGATTCCCCACCCGTGGCCGCAGGCGCGGATTGGCGCGGACGATGGCGAGGAAGCCGTCGTCCACGGCCGCCATCGGGGAGGACGTCGTCCAGCGGGAGTGGTCGCGGCGATCGGCCGGCACCGGCCGGAAGACCGGGTCGGGCCATTTCTCGAGGTTCACGCGGCGCCTGGCCAGCGCGTGGTCGCGCTCCGGCGGACGTCTCGAGCCTTCGTGATGCGTGAGCGCCGCGGCCGCGTCCCGGAGATCGAGCGCGCTCACCCAGAGCTTGCGCGCGTGCTCGTTGAAGCGCCGGGCGGCGACCGGGTCGACGTGGGGGTTCGTCCCCAGCGGCAGGTTGTGGGCGAGGTTCGTCCCGGCGCCGTAGAAGCCCGCGCCTTTAGGGGCGACGGCGATGCCGTAGGGAAGGCGCACGGGATACTGGGCTCGCCCGACCCTGACCGTGGCCGCCGCCGCCTCCAGCCGGCGCTCGATCTCGAAGATCGCCCAGACGAAGGCGGCGGGATCCCGCCCGTCGAAGACGAACGGATCGAAGCCGTTGAGCCGGAGATGCCGGAGCATCCAGCTCACGCCGCCCTGCTGAGCCATGGTCGTGCGCTGGTCGATGCGCCGGCCGTTGGCGATCATGATCGGCGCCACCAGCCCCGAGTCCTCGGCGCGCCACCAGCGCGGCGCCCAGTCGCTGCCGCGCTGCTCCTCGAAGGCCCCGTCGGAGAGGAAGACGACCAGGCGCTCGCCGGGCAGCGGCATGTGCACCCACTGGAGCTCCACGCACCCGAGATAGCCGCCCTCGGCCAGGCCCCCCGCCGTGTGGGCGTTGACGTGGCTGCCGAGCGGCGAGTCCGGCCGGCCGTCGGCCCCCAAGCGGTAGGAATAGAAGTCGCGCACGTAGCGCGTCAGGCCTTCGTCGGTGAGGCCGTAGCGCTCGGCATGGGCGGCCGTCATGTTGCCGAGCAGGAGATTCACGGAGTCGACGGCGGCGACGCAGTGGCCCTGACCCATGAGCCAGGCCCGAGTGATCCCGGTGAGCGCGTTGATGGCCATGTAGCCGGTATAGGCCGGCACCATGTTGAGGGCGCCGCCCGTGTGGCCTTCGGGCGCGGGCTTGAAGTCCTCCGGCCCCAGCCGGCGGCCGTCCAGATAGACGGAGCGCGCATAGGTCTCGTGGACGACCAGCCACATTCCAGCGCTGGCGATCCAGTCGGCGGCGGCGAGAACCTCGAACACGGGCTGGCCGTCACCGCGGACGCCGGCGGTGGCCAGCGCATCGACCATGGCCCGGACCCTCGCCTTCGTGGCCGGCGTGTGGCGGATCCGACCGTAGCCGGCGGCCCACCGCGCGAAGGCGGCATCGCCCTCGTCGTCGTGAACGCGGTCCCCGGCGACGCTCACGCCATGCTCCGGGCGCTGGGGCCGGCGGCCGTCAGGCAGGCCAGGGCATCCTCCGCGATGACCAGCTCCTCGTCGGCCGGGATCACCCAGACCGACACGCGTGTTCCCACGCCGCTGATGCGCCCCACCTCACCCACCGTGCGTTCGTTCCGTTCGTGGTCCAGCGCCAGACCGAACCACTCGAGCCCCGCGCAGATGCGCGCACGGACGGCGGGCGCGCGCTCGCCGATGCCACCGCTGAAGACGATCGCGTCGGGCCGGCCCAGGACGGCCAGATAGGCGCCGAGGTACTTGCGCGCGCGGTAGCAGAACATGTCCACCGCCAGGCGCGCCCGCGGGTCCTCGCCCTCGCGCTCGAGCAGGTCGCGCATGTCGCCACTCACGCCGGATACGCCAAGGAGGCCGGAGTGCTGGTTCAGCCGGGCGACGACCTCGGCGGCCGACATCTCCTCCTGGGCGGCGAGGTACGGCACCAGGGCCGGATCGAGATCGCCGGCGCGCGTGCCCATGACCAGGCCCTCCAGCGGCGTGAAGCCCATCGAGGTGTCGATCGACCGCCCCCGCTCGATCGCCGCCACCGAGGCTCCATTGCCGAGATGCAGCACAATGATGCGCGCCTGGCTCGGCGGCGTCCCTGTCACCTGCCCATAGCGGTCGAGGACGGAGCGGTAGGCGATGCCGTGAAAGCCGTAACGCCGGATACGATGGCGGAGCGACATCTCGTAGGGAATCGCGTAGCGGGCGGCGCGCTCGGGCAGCGTCGTGTGAAAGGCCGTATCGAAGACGGCCACCATCGGCACGCCCGGACCCAGCAGCGCCCGGCTCGCGCGGATGCCCGCCAGGGCCGGCGCGTTGTGCAGCGGCGCCAGGGGCTCCAGCGCTTCGATGGCGGCGATGACGTCGTCGACGACGACCGCCGGGCCCGTGAAGCCCTCGCCGCCGTGCACGACCCGATGGCCGACAGCCTCCACCCGGGGAAGGCCGGAGCCGGTCGCCCACTCGATCACCCGGTGGACGGCGGCCTCGTGATCGGCGATGGGCTCGCCGCTGCGATGCTCGGGCTGGCCCTCCGCCTGGAAGGTGAGCGTGGAGTGCTCGCCGATCCGCTCGATCTTGCCGCCGCCGAGCCGCGTTGACCGCTGCGCATGCTGAGAGGCGATCACCTGGAACTTCACCGACGAGCTGCCGCAGTTGAGGACGAGGACGATCATCGAAGCGTGGTGAGATACGCCGCGAGAGCGTCGACCTCGGCGGGATCCAACTCCAGCTTCGGCATGTGGGCGTTCGGGCGCTGGGCCTCGGGATCGCTCAGCCACTTCATGAGAAACGCCTCCGAGTATTTGGCGCCCAGGCGCGAGAGATCGGGACCGATCGGGGTGCCGAACTTGCCCACGGTGTGGCAGCCGTGGCAGCCCTGCGCGGTGAAGAGTCGCTCCCCCTTCGCTGCCAGTGCACTGCGCTCCTGGGCGGAAGCGGGAGCGGCGGCGATGAGGAGCAGCGCGAGCGCGAGTCTCTTACTTCGTAGCCGTTCTCTCACGGGTTTGGCACCGCCGTTGCGTAAGATACGCGTCGGTATGAATGCGAGCAAGGCAGATGCCACCATGCCCCGCGACATATCGGTGGTTTAGCCGAGGCGGGTCAGCCCGGGTGGTGGGGACCCGATGCCGCCGCTGGGAGTTCCGTGCCCCACTATCCGAGCGAGCTCGAGCGCCTGGTGACCCTCCGCGACGGCGCCCGCGTCCACATCCGGCCCATCCGACCCGATGATCGGGACCGGTTGATCGACCTCCATAGTCGGCTCAGCCGGCAGACGACTTATCAACGGTTCTTCACCGTGATGAGGCGCCTGCCGCCCGACTGGGCGCAGATGCTGGCCAACGTCGACTACCGCCAACGGCTTGCCCTGGTCGCCGAGCACGACGGGCCACGAGGGGTCGAGCTGATCGGCGTCGGGCGCTACGAGCCCACCGATCGGGAGGATACCGCCGAGGTGGCGTTCGTCGTTCAGGACGCCTGGCAGGGCCAGGGCCTGGGGAAGGTCCTCCTGCACGAGATCCTGAGCGCCGCCGAGGCCCGCGGCATCCGCCGCTTCCGGGCCTGGGTCCTGGCCGACAACTCCCGAATGCTGGACCTCTTCAGGCGCTTCACCGATATCCAGGCGCGAACGCTCGAGGACGGCGTGGTGGAGATCGTGTTCACGCGCCGCCGGACGCCGGCCGCGGCCGCGCATCCCGCACCGTGTACCCGGCCGCGCTGAAGGCGCGGATCGCCGGTGCCGGATTGATCGTCCCGATGCGGACGATCGCTTGCTTGAACCCGTCGCGGTTGGCCAGCGTGACGATGCTGGCGTGCGCCAGCTCCCTCGATGGCGCGGACGACTTCGGCCAGCGCGGCTCGCTTCTCGCCCAGCGTCACATCGAGACGACTCGAGGGCTCTCCCGCCCCCATGGCTCTGACGATCAGATCGAGCACGTCCGTCTCGGTGACGATGCCGACCAGGTGACCTCCCTCCGTCACCGGCAGCGCGCTGATCTTCTCCTGGACCATGATCCGCGCCGCCTCCTCCACCGGGAATGTCGGCGCGATCGTGATCACCGCCCGCGTCATGATCTCTTCGACGGCCAGGCGGTCCAGCAGGTAGGTCAGCTCCTGGGCCGCGAGGCTCGTGGCGGGCGAGGCCATCGCCCGCTTGAGATCGCGGTCGGAGAGATCCCAACCAGCCGGTCGCCGTCGACGACCGGCAAGTGGCGGATGCCCCGCTGGCCGACCAGGCGGATGGCCTCGGGCAGGGTGGTGCGCGGCGTGACCGTGACCAGCTTCGACTGCATGACGTCGGCGACCAGCATCCGCTTCCTCCTGACCTCACGCCTGGGCTTCGGCCCAGACCTCTTTGAGGTCCTTGGGCAGCTGCGCGAGCACGTCCTCGGCCTCTCCGGGCGAGAGCTGCTCTTTGAGGGCACCGAATACCGCAAGGGTCATCCAGCGCGCTTCTCGAATCGATGGAAGGCCAGCCTCCTTCACGCGCTGGTAGAACTCCTCGCGGTGCATCTTCACCGGCGTGCGCCCCGCCCGCTCCCCCGCCCGCCAGATCTCTTTCAGCTCGCGCGGGAGCTGAGCGGCGAGCTGAGCCGCCTCCTCGCGTGTCAGCCGGTCGCGGAGGGCGTGGAAGACCGCCGCCGTCGCCCGCTTCGCCTCGGCGCGCCGTCGGTCGGAGCTCGCGTCCATGACTGTCTGATAGAACGTCAGGGTATTCATTGCTCGGCTCCTCAGGCGGGTTAGTGACGACCCGCCCGCTCCTCCCGCTGCTTGTGCTCGAGCGCCTCGCCGCGAATGCGGGCGCGGCAGGTTTCGCAGATCAGATCAGCCGACGGGGACGCGCACACGATGCACCTCGCCACCGCCTCCTCGTGGGTGGCGGTCGAAGGCTGGCGCTGGGCGAGCAGGGCTGGCACCGTGAGGACCCGGCAGGGGGCCCGGCGCAGCACGGCCTCGGCCACGCTCCCGAGCAGCGCGTGGGAGACCCCGGTGCGGCCGTGCGTGCCCATGACGATCAGGTCGATCTCGTGGCGCCCCGCATATGCCACGATCTGTCTGGCCGGGATGCCCGTGACGGTCGCGGCCTCCACGGAGACATCCGACGACAGTTCCGCGGTCGTGGAACGCAGCGCGGCGCGACGCTGCTCCGGGTCCGTGACCGGAGGGATGACGTGGAGAACGATGAGGCGAGCGCCGAAGTGCCGGGCCAGAGCGACGGCCGTCTGGCCGGCCAGGCGCGAGGCGTCGGAGAAATCCGTCGGGAACAGGATCCGGCTAACGGCGAACGGCGTCGTCATACTGCGCCCTCGCGTGGTCGCCTGACGATCAGCACCGGCCACCGCGCGTCGCGCAGTACCCGCTCGGAGACACTTCCGAGCAGCAGACGCTTGACCGCGCCCAACCCCCGGGCTCCGACGACGACGAGATCGCCGCCGTCCGAGTTTGCGACCCTGATGATCTCCTCGGCCGCCGGGCCTGCGACCACGGATGCCTCCACAGTCCCCACGCCCGTCTCGAGCGCCGCCTTGGCACGGCCCAGGAGCGCTTCGAGCTCGCTCCGGCGCTCCTGCTCCATCTCCGCCAGCGCGGCCCGCAGAGACGCGCGCAGGCGCCCCGGGGCCGAGGAGGGGAACCGGACTTTCTCCACTACGCCGAGAAGGCGCACGCCCAGCGACTTCCCCGGGTCCAGGGACGCCAGGAACTCCAGCGCCTGCATGGAATTCTCGGAGCCGTCCAGGGCGAGGACCACGGCCCGAGGCCGTCGTGGCTCGCCCTTGACGACCAGCACCGAGCACGGCGCATGTCGCACGACCGCCAGGGACACGCTTCCGAGCAAAAAGCCCTTCACGGCTCCAAGCCCACGCGCGCCGACGACGACCAGGTCCGCTCCCCATTCCTCCGCAATCCTGACGATCTCCTCTCGCGGGTCACCCTCGCTCACACGAATCTCGGCCTTTGGCCACCGCGGTACGACGAGCTTCAACGCCTCATCGCCGATGCGGCGGGCGTCGGCCAGCACCGCGTCTCTCAGATCCCTGAGGGTCTCGGGGACGATGGGCGGTGATGGGAGCGTGGCCACTGTCAGGATCGCGAGCGTCGTATCCGGGGGAAGCGGGAATTCTCTCAGCCATTCCGTCGCCGTCAGCGCACCCTTCGAGCCATCCGTCGCCAGCAACACGCGCATCTAGCCCTCCCGAAGACCGACCAGTGGTTGAGCAACGGTGATGCCAGAGCATCGTGCCGTGGTAACGCGTTGAATTTGCTCGGCGGGCCGCCAGCACATGGGCAGGCTCGTCCCTCTGTTATCCCAGCGGCTGTCCCGGCGCCGACTCACCTATCTCCTCGTCCACGTGTACGCGTGACCGATCAGACCGAGCAGCGCCATGGCCACGATGTACCTCCAATCGTGCGTCCAGAGGCCGTACGCCCCGGAGATTCCCCCGAGAAGCGCGAGTCCTAGATGGACGGGGTGGGCATGTTCGAGCATTCGCCGCTCGAGCCACGTCGAGCGGTCGCCCCGTCGGTAATCATCGATCCGCTTCGCTGCCCAGCTCATCGTCGCCTCCTGACGGGAGATTGTTGCGAACTCACATCGCGTAGCGAAGACGCGCGGCGATCCCGCCGACCCGCGCCAGACCAGGATGTGCCTCGACCACCTCGACCGCGCCACCGGCGGCGATCACGCGGTCGACGATGGCCTCGCCGAGTTGTGTCTCCCGCGTCGGCGCCCCGCAGGCACGACAGCCGCTTCCCTCACCGTTCTGTAACGCTCCGCAAGCAACGCACGCCCGGCCCTGCTGGTCGAAGCCCTTCGAGAGATAGAGGTGGTGAACGGCGCCGCGACCGACGGCGTCCAGGGTCTCGTCGAGCCCGGCGACGGCGCGTCCACCCTTGGCCGCCTCGATGAGCGTGGACTCGACGGCGACGGTCTCCTGGCGTCGGTCGAGCGCCGCGAGAAGCTCGGCCGCACGCTCGACCAGGACGCTGGCGCTCTCGTAGCGCGCGGCGGGGACGCTTCCGACCACGCGCGCGGCGAGTCGTGGCGGGAGGTGTTTAGCGAAGACGGCGAGCGCCCGCGTTTCACCGGCGAGGACGATGTGCTCGATCCCGCGCTCGTCGACCATCTGCGCCAGCGCGGCGGCCACGGCCTCGAAGTGCTGGCCGCGATGGGCCTCGATGTGACGCTGGTAGCGCGACTGGGCCATGAGCGCCCAGCCGCCGCGGCGATGACGCCCCTCGACCTCGTGCCGGAGCGTTACCTCCTCGCCGCGCCCGTCAGGGTTGAGCGGTATGAGCCGGGCGCTGACGCCATCGACGAATACGAGCAGCGCCGGCGGAGCCTCTTCGGCCACCTCGGCCAGCGGCGTGAGGAAGGGCCGGTCGGCCACGAGGAAGGCATCCCCGAAGGGGACGCGCACCGGCAAGACCTCGCGCAGCCCCAGCGCGTGGCAGGCGAAGAGGGCGACACCGTGGGCTTCTGGGAACTTCGCCTGCTGTACGAGGAGCGCGCCTTCCCGCTCGATCCAGTCCAGGTCCTCCCTAAACTCGGGGCGGCCGCCCGCCGCGCGAGCCCCACGGATGGCATTCTTGAGGAACACCCGGACCCGCTCGCGCTGATGCTCATCGGCCCAGCGCGTGTTCAGGTAGACGCTGACCACCGGCGTCGCCGCGCCGGCGATCTTCGCCAGCAGGCCGAGGCGCTCACGAATGTCCATCGGTCCTGGGGCGGAGGATCACGACGGGCAGCTCGCTTCTCCGGCAGAGCTGCTGGGCGGTGCCGCCGAGGATGAGCTGGCTCAAGCCGCGCCGGTGTCCGGTCGTGAGCGTGATGAGGTCGGCGCCGAAGGCCTCCGCCTCCAGCAGGATCTCCTTCACCGGATCCCCGAAGCGGACGGCGCATTCCGTCGGCACGCCGATGAGATGCACCTCCTGGGCCCGCAGGTAATCCAGTCCCTCCGCCTCCAGACGCGCCATTTCCTGGTCCGCGTACGCGACGACGTGCCCGTCGGCGTTGAGCACATTGTCCGGGATCGGCGCGACGTGGAGCAGGCGCACCTCCGCGCCCCCGCCGCGGGCGGCGTCGGCGACCAGGGGCAATACGGCCTCGGCGTCGCCGGTCTGATCGAGCGGCACGAGAATTAGCTTGGCCATGGTTCCCTCCTTTATCCGAGGAGCCGCTGGGCGGCGTAGTACTTCTTGGGGCGGCGGCGACCCTGCCGCTGGCGCTCGCGGTAACGCTCGAGCTGCCGCTCGAGCGCCACGAGGGCCCCGTCGAAGGCCAGGCGCGGCATCCCGGCCGTGTGCTCGACGCGCAGCGGCGGGCGGTACGGCAGGCGCAGCGTCACCGCGCACCGGATCCCGCCGCCTTTCGGGCCATTGTCATCGAGGAACGCGACCTGCGCCGTCACCGGCCTGACGCTCAGGCGACCGAGCACCTTGGCCACACGCCCCCTGACGCGCGAGGCGAGCCCGCGGTCGCGGCCCAGTCCTCTGATCCCGATCGCCATCAGACACCCTCCGTCCCGGATCACGATCTCGCCGGTGAGGGCCCCGCACCGCTGGGGATCCCGAGCGAGCAGCCGGCAAGGATTTCGCGTTCGCGCCAGGCCCTCAGCACGGCCGGGGGCCCGGACACCCGATACGCGTCCCACCACTTCTCAAGAAAGTTCAGGAACGCGGCCGCGAAGACGTTGCGATCGATCGGGCGGCCCGCCGCCGCGCGGAGCGACGTCGCGGCCAGGCCGGCCGGGCCCAGTGCCGCCGCCAGCGTCGCCTCGTCCACGTTCAGGTTGACACCGGCGCCGAGGATCACGTACTCGGCCAGATCACCGGCCGTCGCGTAGGAGACTAGGGTTCCCGCCACCTTCTTGCCCTCGATCAGGACGTCGTTGGGCCACCTGATCGCGGCCGCCACGCCTTCCGCCCCGATCGCATCGCTGAGCGCGAGGGACGTGATGAAGGAGAACACCGGCACCGCCGTGCGCGGGATCGGGGGGCGAAAGAGCACCGAGACGTAGAGGTTGACCCCGGGGGGCGAAAACCAGCTCTTGCCGAGCCGGCCGCGTCCCGCGGTCTGCGTTTCGGCAAGCACGACCGTGCCCTCGCGGACGCCCGCTTCGGCGAGGCGCCGCAGGACGGCGTTGGTGGACGTCAGCTCCTGATACAGGAAGATCTGGAAGCCCACCGTGTCGGTCGCGAGGTGGCGCCGGATCAGCTCGATGCACAGGCAATCCTGCTCGAGCGCCGAGGGGGGGCGGGGGGCGGTCGGCGATTCCATCATCACGGGTAGGACACGATGATGCAGTCGCCTTCATGGCAGCAGGCGTCGGCCTGGACGATCCGCCGCAGCAGATCGGTCTCGGTGATGATTCCGAGGACCCGCCCGTCCTCCACCACCGGGAGCGAGCCGACCTTGTCCTCCAGCATCCGTCGCGCCGCCCGCTCGAGATCGTCGGTCGGGCTCACTGCCACGACCGGGGCCGACATGATCTCGCTCACCGGCACCGCCTTGAGCAGCGCCTCGACCGGCATGGTGCCGATCCGGGAGAAGACGCCGGGGGCGAAGAGCCGGTGGCGGAGGTCACGGTCGGTCACGATTCCCACCAGCCGCCCGCCGGCATCCACGACCGGCAGATGGCGGATCTTCGCGTGGTACATGCGCGCCGCGGCCTCGTGACAGGAGTCCGGCACTCCGATCGTCGTCACCTCTCGGCTCATGATCTCGCTGACTCGCATACCCGGAAGCGTGAGCAATGACGGTGCCACGCCCGAGGTGCGAGAATCCGCGCGTTTAGAGCACAGACACGGCAGCCCGGTGGGGCAGTGCCGCCCGCTCCTGGTCCACGCTCGCCCCACCCCGCGGCCACGGCCCGTGCGAAGCGGGCGCGTATAATCTGGGCGTGCCCATCGGGCTCCTGATCCAGCGGGTGGCTCAGCGCGTCGGCGGCACCCGTGTGGTGGCGCTGCCGCTCATCCGCGTGCTGGCGATCGTCTCAGGGTACGCGTGGGTTCTGCTGGCGCCGCGGCCAGTCCCGGAGTGGACCGCCGTCGACACGACGATGCTGGGGTTCCTCGTCTACAGCGTCGCCGTCATCACCGCGCTCTGGCTCCGACCGCCCGCTATGCTGCGCCTCAACCTGTTCGTGCTGCTGGTGGATCTCGCCTTCGCGCTCACGCTCATCCACCTCACGGGCGGGGCGCAGAGCACGCTCTTCCTGGCGCTGCTCGTCATCGCGGGGCTCCAGTCCTATTACTACGGCATCAAGCGCGGTGTCCTCGTCGCGCTCGGCTCGGCCGTCGCCTACCTTGCTGTCGTCTGGCCCAGCATCGCGGAGGTCGAGCTGGCCAACATGGCGATCCGGATTTCGGTCCTGGTCGGCACCGCCATCGGTGTCGGCATCCTGGGCGACGTCGAGGAGGCCGAGCGGCTCCAGGTCGGGGCGCTCTCCGCCGAGGCTCGCGAGCGCGAACGGTTCATCCGCAGCGTGGTGGAAAGCCTCCGCGAGGGGCTCATCGTGCTCGACCACGAGGGACGGATCATCGCCTGGAACCAGACGATGGAGCAGTGGTGCGGAGGGGCGGGCGCCGAGCTGATGGGCCGGCTGCTCGTCGACGTGAACCCGAACTTCAAGCGCGAGGGGGTGGTGGAACCGCTCCAGCGGCTGCTCCGCGGCGAGATTGAGGAGTTCAAGCTCGACGCCGTCGAGCACGAGACGCTCCGGGGCGAGCGGGTGGCCTGGAACATCAGGGGCAGCCTGCTCCGCCAGAGCGGCGGGCCGGCCGGCGCCGTCCTCCTCATCGATGACATCACCGAGCGGGTCGGCCTGGAGCGTGCGGCCCGCCAGGCGGAGAAGCTCGCCGCGCTCGGCACCCTGGCGGCCGGGCTCGCCCACGAGCTGAACAACCCTATCGGCATCATCTCCTCGCGGATCGAGCTGATGCTGCTGGAAACCGATCCTCGGTCGCTGCCCGCCGGCATGCGCGACGATCTGCAGGTGCTCCACCGCCATGCCCAGCGCGTCGCCCGCATCGTCCAGGGTCTCCTGTCGTTCGCCCGCCAGTCGGGCGGGGCCCAGGGCCCCGTGGATCTGAACCACGTCGCCGATGAGACGCTGCTGCTGATCGAGAAGCAGATCGTCAAAGACGGCATCACCCTGACGCGCCGCCTGACACCGGGGCTCCCCCCGATCCATGGCGACGCCACGGCCCTCCAGCAGGTGCTCATGAACCTCGTGCTCAATGCCCGCGACGCCATGAGCGACGGCGGCGAGATCGCCGTCGAAACCGACGCCCAGCGTCCGGGGTACGTCCGTCTGATCGTTCGCGACACGGGGCCCGGTATTCCCCCCGAGATCTTGCCGAAGATCTTCGATCCGTTCTTCACGACGAAGGCGCACGGCACCGGGCTCGGCCTGTCGATCTCGTACGGCATCGTGCGTGATCATCAGGGCACACTGGACGTGGAGTCCCAGCCCGGCAAGGGAACCACCTTCGTCCTGGCCTTCCCGGTGAGCGCGGCGGCAACGGCGTGAAGAAGGCGCGCGTCCTCATCGTCGACGACGAGCCCGACATGGTGGACAACTGCGCGCGCATCCTGGGGCGCGCCGGTCACGACTGCCTCACCGCGACCGACGGAGCCCGGGGCGTCGCGCTGCTGGAGTCCGACCATCCCGACGTCGTCCTCACCGATCTCAAGATGCCGGGCGTCGACGGCATGGAGCTGCTGCGCCGGGCCCGGGCCCTGGATCCCGGGCTGCCCGTCATCGTGATCACGGGCTTCGCCACGTTCGAATCCGCGGTGGCGGCGGTGAAGGAAGGGGCCTTCGACTACCTGCCGAAGACCTTCTCCGTCGACCAGCTCCAGGTCGCCGTCGACCGCGCGCTGCGCCACCGCCAGCTCGCCGTCGAGAACCGGAATCTGCGCGAGCAGCTCCAGGAGACCTTGGGGCTCGAGAACATCATCGGCCGCAGCCCGGCGATGGTGCGCGTCTTCGAGCTGGTCAAGAAAGCCGCGCGCTCCGAGGCCAACATCCTCGTTCTCGGCGAATCGGGGACGGGCAAGGAGCTGATCGCCCGGGCCGTCCACGCCAACAGCCCACGCGCCGCTCAGGCCTTCGTGCCGGTCGACTGCGCCTCGCTGCCCGAGAACCTGCTCGAATCGGAGCTGTTCGGTCACGAGAAGGGTGCATACACGGGAGCGATAGAACGTTATATCGGCCAGATCGAGCAGGGTGATGGGGGCACTATCTTTCTCGATGAGATAAGCGAGCTGGCCTATCCATTGCAGGCCAAGCTGCTGCGGTTTCTGCAATCGCACGAGTTCCACCGGCTGGGCGGCAAGCAATCCATCAAAGTCGATGTGCGAGTGGTGGCAGCAACAAGCAAGAACTTGAAAGAAATGATGGAAGCCGGAAAGTTTCAAGAAGCCCTCTATTATCGGCTCAATGTCATTCCAGTTGAAATGCCGGCGCTGCGCGAGCGCAAAGAAGATATACCGCTACTCGTCGGTCATTTCGTCAAGAAATTTTCCGCAATA
>DASYUQ010000129.1 GCA_036001065.1 Candidatus Methylomirabilota bacterium | reverse complement strand
GACAGTGAGGGTGACGCCCGTCTTGGGCTGGTTCTTGTATTCGTAGACGAATTCGCCGGTGGCGCCCGTCTTGCCGAGTTCCTTGTCGTTGACCTTCACCGTGGCGTCGGCGACGGGTGTCCCTTTCTCCGTGGCGACCAGGGTGATGTAGCGCGTGGCCTCCAGATCGGCATCGAAGGCGTAGGTGTCGACGGCCCCGCCTTTGGGCAGTTTCACCAGAAAGGACGTCTTCCACGGCTTGATGCGGTAGCCGGGCAATTCCTTGACGACCAGCACCTCGACCTCGGCCCCGGGCTTCCTCTGAATGGTCTTGGCGAAGACTCCGGTGCCATCGGTGCCTCCCTGCTCTTGCCCGTCGATCGTGACCTTGGCCTGGGACACCGGCTGACCATCCAGGCGGGCTGTCACTCGCAGGTCCAGCTTTTGGCCGCAGGCCGCGAGCGTCAACACCGCCAACAACAGGAAACCCGACCGCACTGTGGGCTTGACCATAATGTCCTCTTATCGATGGCGCGCGACGAAGCTACATCATGGGAGCTTGAATATTGACTTCCCCCGGGTTGATGATCTTGTCCTCATCGGACTTGGATCCCTGGATGGTCTTGCGCTTGCCCTCCTGGATCCGCCGAAGCTTGAAGTCGATCTTTTTCTGCGTGTGCTCTTTGATCTCCACCGTCTGAGTCTCGGTTTCATAGCCGATGCGGCCCGCCTCCACCTTGTACGTCCCCGGCCGCAGCCGGCCCTTCGGCGACTCGAACCTGCCGTTGGCATCGGTCGTCGCGGCATAAGACGCCTGCTCCACGGCGGCGGTGGTATTGATCATGTTCACCACGGTGCCCTGCAGGCCGTCCTTCGCCACCGGCTGGAGGTTGGGGTCTGCCAGCTGGACCGTGCCATGAATTTTGGCGGCGCACGCCGGGAGCAACGCCGCCAGCACCATCGTCGCAATCGCGGAACAATATTTTCTGTTCATACCTTTCTCTTCTCCACGGGCGAATGCCGATCCCGCTCGTTCGAGTGTGACTTTTTGTCCAAGGATCGCGAGCAAGATAAATCCACGCGCGATTCGCTAAGTCTTGTGTCCGCTGAGCTAAAGAACACCAGGAGACGTGGCCCGGGGACCCCGTCCGTCTGGTTTCAGCGAGTGCTCGTGGGATCGGCGCCAGCGCCTGAATTCGAACTCCCGGCGCAGGAAATTGAACGTGGTCGATATGAGGATTCGACTCTTGGCCTGAAAGGCGTCAGCGCCAGACGGCGAATGACGCGGATCCGCGGGCCCGCCAAGCACGAACCCCCGGAGCGCCTGAATGTCCTCTCGCGCCGCCACCATGGTCTTCCACAGGTCAACTGTGCAACAAATTTGCCACAGGCTTACCAGCAGCCCAGCCGATACTGAAGTGGATCAGAGACATCGCTATCTCCAGAGTTTCGTTGGAAAATTATTGATACCGAGGGGGGCCAAGCAGAGGGGGAACGGCGGATGTTCGGCCCGAGACCCCAGGGGTTTGTCACCGCTGATGCCATACTGGCCGTCAGGTCCCGCATCCGACAGGACGGCGATGAATTTCCCGTGGGGTGTGGTGGAGGACCTACATCAGCACCGCCCCGCCCCGCGACGCCGGCGGCACCCACCGCCGGTGCAACCTGCTCTACCTGGAGCCCGACACCTGCGAGCGCCCTGAGGGCCTCAAGGTGTGCATCGCCCATGGCGGCCGGCCTGCTTCGCCATGGGGCGCATCGACCGGCGCCGACCGCGTCGTGCTCGGCAGCGACTGGCCCTTCGTGCCGTGGGATCCCTCGCCCGTCGCCTGGGTGCAAGGTCTCCAGACCCTGACCCCGGACGAGAAGGAGAAGATCCTCTGGCGGAATCTCGAATCGGCGGCACCGAGCCGACGGTGACCGACGCCAACGTCGTCCTCGCACTCGGCGCGAGACGGTGTATGCTCCCGACGTAGAGAAGGCAACTCTTCTCAGATCTCGGTGCTGACGTGTACCTCGATCGCACGCTCCTCGGCTTCACGTTCGGCCTGCGGGCGCGCGTCGTCGCGTCCGCTGCCCTCGGGCTCGTCGGCGTCGTGCTCGGCATCGCACGGCTCGCGCTGCTCGGCTGGCTCCTCGGGCGCGTGTTCGCCGGCGCCGGTCTGACGGCGCTCGCGCTGCCGATCGCCGCCGTCGCCACCGTGATCGCAACGCGGTCCCTCGTCGAGTACGCGCGCACGATGATCGCGCACCACACCGCGTTCCGCGTGCAGGCGCGGCTCCGCCAGCGGCTCTACGACCACCTGGTTTCCCTCGGGCCCGCGTACCTCACGCACGAGCGCACCGGACCCGTCGCGACGTCGATGGTGGAAGGCGTCCAGCAGCTGGAGGTCTACTTCGGCCAGTTCCTGCCGCAGCTCGTCGTCGCCGCGGCCACGCCGATCCTCATCTTTGCGTTCGTCGCGTTCGTCGACCTGCCGGTGGCCGCTGTGCTCGTGGCCGCCGCGCTCGTCACGCTCATCGCGCCCGCGCTCTGGCACCGGCGGGATCGCGCCGCCAGCTACGCGCGCAATCGCGCCTACGCGGCGTTCGGCGCCGAGCTGCTCGACGCGCTCCAGGGCCTCGCGACGCTGAAGGCGTTCGGCCAGAGCGGCGGGCGCGCGCGGCTGCTCGAGAAGAAGAGCCGCGATCTCTTCCAGAGCACCATGTGGCTTCTCGGCGCGAACACGATGGGCCGCGGGATCACCGACGCCGGCATGGCGATCGGCGCGGCCGCCGCGCTCACGCTGGGGGCGTGGCGCGTCGGCACCGGCGCGATGGACCTCGCCTCCCTGCTCGTCATCCTGATGCTCGGCGTCGAGGTGTTCCGGCCGCTCCGCGAGCTGCGCATCCTGCTGCACGCCGGGATGCTCGGCACCGCCGCCGCGCCTGGCATCCTCGACATCCTCGGCGCGCAGCCGGCCGTCACCGACAGCGCGCGCGCCGCTGACCAGCCAGCGCTCCCGCCCACGGTCACCTTCGAGGACGTGAAGTTCGCGTATCCGGGCACGCGGCGCATCGTGCACGACGGCGTCTCTTTCCACGTCGGCGCCGGCGAGCGGGTGGCGTTCGTCGGCCCGAGCGGGAGCGGCAAGTCCACCGTCGTCCGCCTCCTCCTCCGCTTCTACGATCCGGATGGCGGCGGCGTGCGTATTGGCGGGCGTGACGTCCGCGAGCTGTCACTCGCCGAGCTGCGCCGGCGTATCGCCGTCGTGAGCCAGGACACCTACCTCTTCCACGGCACGGTCGAGGACAACTTGCGGATGGGTCAGCCGGACGCGACGCCCGCCGAGCTCGAGGCCGCGGCGCGCGCGGCGAACGCGCACGAGTTCATCGCGCGGCTGCCCGAGGGTTACCGCACCGTCGTCGGCGAGCGCGGCGTGCGGCTCTCCGGCGGGCAGCGCCAGCGCATCGCGATCGCGCGCGCGCTGCTGCGTGACGCGCCGATCCTCGTGCTCGACGAGGCACTCTCGTCGGTGGACGCCGAGAGCGAGGCGCTCATCCAGAGCGCGCTCGACCGGTTGATGGAGGGCCGGACGACGCTGATCTTCGCGCATCGTCTCTCGAGCGTGATCGGCGCCGACCGCATCACGGTCCTCGGCCGCGGCCGCGTCGCCGAGAGCGGCACCCACGCGGAGCTGATGGCGCGTCAGGGTGCGTACTGGCGCCTCATGGGTCTGCAAGTATCGGCGGCGCGCCCGGACCCGGTGATGCCGATCGACCGCCGCAGCGCCGAGTCGGACGGCCCCGAGAGCGATGGTGCGGGAGTATCGACCGTCGGTGAGAGCGTCGTGAGCGCGGCGGAGGTGGGCTGGCTCCAG
Source organism: Candidatus Methylomirabilota bacterium (assembly GCA_036001065.1). Lineage (NCBI taxonomy): Bacteria > Methylomirabilota (SeqCode) > Candidatus Methylomirabilota bacterium. The sequence continues at coordinate 5,890 of DASYUQ010000129.1, read as the reverse complement.
GCGCTCCCGATCCTCTCGCAGATGATCCGCGGCTACCGCGCGCGCCTCGTCAGCACGTTCGGGCTCGGCATCGCGCGGGTCGCGGCGATCATCGCGGTCGGCGTGCTGAGCGCGCTGGTCGTGCGCGCGGCGACGCACGGCGCCCCGTACGGCGCCCTGCTGATCGCGCTGGCGGTGGCGGCGCCGCTGGCCGGGCTGCTCCACTGGCTCGAGTCGTGGCTCGCGCACGACATGGCCTACCGGCTGCTCAACGACATGCGGCTCGCGCTCTTCCGCAAGCTCGATGCGCTCGCGCCCGCGTATCTCACGCGGCGCCGGAGCGGCGATCTCGTGGCCGTGGCCACCCACGATGTCGAGCTGATCGAGTACTTCTTCGCGCACACGGTGACGCCGGCGCTCGTCGCCATCATCGTGCCGCTGGCGGTGCTGGCAACCCTCGCCGCGTTCGGGTGGCCGCTGGCGGCGGCGCTGCTGCCCTTCCTCATATATGCCGCGCTGAGCCCCGTGCTCCGCCGGGCGCACATCGACCGGCTCGGCTCGCGCGCGCGCGAGGTCTCGGGCGATCTCACCGCCCACACCGTGGACTCGATCCAGGGTATCGCCGAGATCGTCGCGTTCCAGCGCGAGCGCGCGCGGGGCGAGGAGCTGACGGCGCGCGCGGGCGCCTACCTCGCCGCCCGGATGCCGTTCCTCGCCGATCTCACGCGCGAGCACGCGCTGCACGAGGCCGTGACCGGCCTCGGCGGTCTCGCCGTCATCGCGGCGGGTGCCGGGCTGGTGACCGCGGGCCGGCTGGAGGCGCCGATGCTGCCGCTCCTCACGCTCCTCGCGCTGTCGGCCTTCATCCCGCTGTGGGAGGTGGCGCAGGTTGGCCGACAGCTCGCGGACACGCTGGGCGCCACGCGCCGCGTTCACGCCATTCATTCCGAACCCGTGCCCGTGCGTGACGGGCCGGGCGTGCCGGGTCCGCGCGCGACCGATGCCATGCTCACGCTGCGCGACGTCACCTTCACCTACCCCGGCCGCCGACGTCCGGCGCTGGCGGGCGTGTCGCTCACCGTCCCAGTGGGCAGCACCGTCGCGCTGGTCGGCTCATCCGGCGCCGGCAAAACGACCATCGCGCATCTCTGCTTGCGGTTCTGGGATCCGAACGCCGGCGAGATCCGGCTGGCCGGCCACGATCTGCGCGCGTGGCGCCTGGACGATCTCCGACGCGAGATGGCGCTCGTCGCGCAGGACACCTATCTCTTCAACGACACGCTGCGCGCGAACGTCCTGCTCGCGCGCCCGACGGCGACCGAGACCGAGCTGCGGGCGGCGATCGAGCGCGCCTCCCTCGGCGATCTGATCGAGTCGATGCCGGAGGGTGTCGACACCGTGGTGGGCGAGCGCGGCATGCAGCTCTCGGGCGGCCAGCGCCAGCGCGTGGCGATCGCGCGCGCGTTCCTCAAGGACGCGCCGGTCTTGATCCTCGACGAGGCGACGTCGCACCTCGACGCGGTGAACGAGGCGGTGGTCCGCCAGGCGCTGGATGCGCTGGCGCGCGGCCGGACGACGCTGGTGATCGCGCACCGCCTCTCGACCATCCGCGACGCGGACCTGATCGCGGTCCTGCACGAGGGCCGCATCGCGGAAACGGGCCGCCACGAGGCGTTGCTGTCGTCGGGCGGTTTTTACGCCCGTCTGGTGTCGCGCCAGGTGGCAGCCGTCGCGACGTATACTGCCGGTTGACCCGACCAGGAGAATGAGCCATGGCCGAACGCGCGCTGAGCGACACCGGGACCGGCGTCCACACGGCCGGCGCCATCCTGGCCGCCTACATCCAGCGCCAGCGCACCGGGCAGGGCCAGCTCGTCGAGGTGGCGATGCAGGAGGTGGTGGCCAACTTCCTGCGGGGCCGCTACGTCGATCACTACCGCGACGGCAAGCCCAGCGAGCGCCGGGACAATGCAATCACAGGCGGCGTACCCGGCGGCGCCTACCCGTGCGCGCCGGGTGGACCCAACGACTACGCCTAGATCTACGTGCAGCCCATGAATCAGGACATGTGGCGCGACTTCGTGACCGCGATCGGCCGTGAGGACCTGTTCGCCGACGTCCGGTACCAGGACGCGAAGGCGCGCTGGGAGCACCGCGACGCGCTGAACGAGATCGTCAGGGCCTGGCCGAGCGCGCGCACGAAACACGAGGTGATGGCGGTGCTGGGGAAGGCGGGCGTGCCGTGCGGCGCCGTGCTGGACACCGGCGAGGTGCTGGACGATCCGCACCTCAACGCCCGCGGCCAGATCCACACGATCGAGCACGCCACACGCGGACGCTTCCGTCTGCCCGGCTGCCCGGTTCGCCTGTCGGCGTCCGAGGCGCCGACGACACCCGCGCCGCTCGCGGGCCAGCACACCGCGGAAGTGCTGGCCCAGGTGTTGGGCCTTTCGACGAACGAGGTGTCGAAGCTCCGAGCGCAAGGCGTGCTGGGCTGAAAACCGACCTGCTCCTGATCCCGATGAGCGCCCACTGGGCCGACATGCGCGCCGCCGCGCTGGCCGCGGAGGACGTCGGCTTCGACGGGCTGTGGACCTGGGATCACCTGCGCGATCCCGACGTCCATGCCGGCGGCCCCGGCGTGCCGGAGGCGTGGACGGTGCTGACGGCGCTGGCCGAAGTCACGCGACGCGTCTCCCTCGGGCCGCTGGTGCTCAACGTGGCCAATCGCCAGCCGGGACTCCTGGCCAACATGGCGGCGACGCTTCAGGCGGTCTCGGGCGGGCGATTGCTCCTCGGGCTCGGCGCCGGCGGAAGTCGCCGCACTCCGTACGCCGTCGAGCAGGCGGCCATCGGCCAGGCGGTCGAGCGCGACGAGGTCCGCGCGCACCGTGTCGTCGAGGCGATCGGCCTCATCCGCCGGCTCTGGTCGGGCGAGTCGGGATTCCTCCGGCCCGAGCCTCCGCCGCCGATCATCGTGGGCGGCTTCGGCCCCCGCATGGCCGCGATCGCCGGCCGGCACGCGGACGGATTCAACACGCAGGCCGTGCATCCGCAGCTCGGCGATCTCGTCCAGCGCGCGCGCGACGAGCACACGGCGTCGGGCCGCGACGCATCGCGGTTCCTCGTGACGGTGTTCGCGGGGCTGGACAAGCCCTGGCTCCGGGCGGACTCGCGCGCGCGACAGTCGCTCGAGCGAACCGGCGTGCACCGCCTGATCTTGCTCGTCCCGCCGCCGTTCGACGCCGGCGAGATCCGACAAGCGGGACGGCTCCTCACCGCGCCGTCGGGGAGGAAGTCCTACGAAGCGTAGCGAGCTGGCCGGCGCGCTCCGTCGTCAGCTGAACCCGAAGCGGGCGAGGTGGCAGAAGCCCGACGCCGTCGTGAGGGCGCTCAGCCTGCGTCGCGGGCAGGTGGTGGCCGAGATCGGCGCCGGCCCGGGGTACTTCACGCCGCGACTGGCGCGTGCCGTCGGTCCGTCGGGCCACGTCTACGCGGTGGACCCGGAGGCGGCCGTGCTCGACGTGCTGCGCCGGCGCCTGGCGCGCGCACGAGTGCAGAACGTCACGCCGGTGCTGAGCCGCGACGATGATCCGATGCTGCCACGTAACCGCTGTGATCTCGCGGTGATCATCAACGTCTACCATCACATGCACGGCGCCGGGGCGTTCCTGCGCCGGCTGGTGTCGGCGCTCTCCCCCGGCGCCCGGGTGATCAACGTCGACTGGAACGAGGAGTCGGAATTCGGGCCGCCGCCCAAGCGCCGCGTCCCCCGTGCGCGGTTCTTGCGCGACGCCCGCCGCGCCGGCCTGCGCCTGATCGCCGAGCACCGGTTCCTGCCGCACCAGTATTTCTTCGTGCTGCGTCGCGCCCGTCACACCTCTTCGAGATAGGCGAACAGCTTCGGGTGGAGCTGCTTGCGGTTCCGGGCGTGCGGAATCACGGCCCCGGAAGCGCACGGGCCAGCGGTGCGCGTAGCCGGTGCGGCGTCACCCGACGGAGCACCAGCTCGTCACCGTTCACGAACGTCGCCAACGATCGCAGCGCAGCGGCCAGCCCTTCGAGCGCCTCGTCCCGATCGATGCGCTCCTCCCCGACCGGCAACCCTGTCGCTGCGGCGAACCACCGCTCGAAGTGCACGTGGCGAACCTCCAGCCGGCGTTCGGGGCGATGGGTCTTGGCGTCGACGCGACCGATGAGACGGCCGTGGTGGAGGATCGGCAATGTGTAGTAGCCGTGCACGCGCTTGTCACCCGGGGTGTAGACCTCGATGCGGTAGTCGAAGTCGAAGAGGCGCCTCACGCGCTCGCGGGACCAGAGCAATGAATCGAAGGGCGAGAGCAGCGTGGTACCCCGCGAGGCCGCGGGCGCCCGCCGCGCGCGGGCGAGGGCGGGCAGGTCGCGCGTCAGCACGAGCCAGCGGCCCGGGCGGCCCTCCCCGTCGATCTCCGTCACCTCCCCGCGCTCGATCATGGCGCGCAGCGCGGCCCGGCGCGCGCCCGGCCCGAATCGAGGGAACGTCAGGTAGCCGGTCAGGTCGCGCTCGGTCGCCGCGCCCATCGCGTGCAGCGAGCGCTCGAGGTGCCAGCGCGCGAACTCCTCCGCCGAGACCGGTGGGCAGCCGAGCACGGCCGGGATCGCGCGCTCCAGGAGGTCGTACCGTTTGTGGAAATGCCGCCGCGAGTGGATGGTGAGCGCGCCGGTCATCCACAGATAGTGCAGCGCGTGCTGGACGGGCTTCCACGACCACCACCCACCGCCTCCGCTCGGACGCCGTCCGTCGAAGTCCGTGCCGCCCATCGGCCCGCTGGCCGAAACCGCCGTCTTCACCTGGCTCAGCACCTTCGGGTTCCGGCGGAGCCAGTCGGACCAGCCGGTGTGGCGGACCCGGTAGTCGAGCATGGCGCGGCGCCACCACGGCAGCATCGTCGTCGGCACCAGGCAGGCGGCGTGCGCCCAGTACTCGAACAGGATCCGGCGCCGGTAGACGACGCGATCGAGCCAGGCGCGGTCGTAGGGCCCGAAGCGGCTCCACACCGTGAGGTAGTGGGCCCGATCGAGGACGTTGATGGAATCCATCTGGAGCCCGCCCACGTCCTCGACGAAGCGGCCGAGACGCCGGGTGGTCAGCGTGGCCGCGCGCGGCCGGGCGAGGTGCTGGCGTTCCAGGAAGAGCGTGGCGACCGCGCGCAACGAGACGGGCTTCACTTCCCGCCGATGGCCTTCCACCGGTTCAGCTTTTCTTGAAGTCGCGGCATCCGCTGGGCGCCGTCGACGATGAAGCGCTCGTGGGTGCCTCGGCCCGCCTCGTCCAGCTCATCACGGACCTCGACGCGGAAGCCGAGCCGTCGCCGGTCGATCTCCGTGAGCTCGACGCTGATCGTGACGGTCATGCCCACCAGCGTCGCCGCCAGGTGGGCGACATCGACGCGCGTGCCGACGGTGGCCTGGCCGCTGGCGAGGCACGGCTGCACCGCCTCGATCGCGGTCTGCTCGATGAGCCGGATCATGTCCGGTGTGGAGAGCACGCGGATCGGCTCGCTGCGCAGGTGCCCCGGCGTCATATCGTCCGTGACCTTGACCGTCCGCACGTGCTTGAGCCCGACCGCCAGCTGCCGCGTTGTGCCGTCGCTCATGTGACCCTTCCAGGTGAGTTGTGAGGCGCTCGCCGGTTCATCCTCCCGGCCGCGGATGATTGCGCTATCCTACGTCGAGATCGACGCCGGCGGGAAGGGCCGGTGACAGGAGGGCGCGATGATCGACCCGGCGTTCACCCTCGAGAAGAAGACCGCCATCGTCGTCGGCGCGGCGAACGGAATCGGGCGCGCGACCGCGCTGGCGTTCGCGGCGGCCGGCGCCCGCGTCGCCTGCGCCGATATCGAGGAGCCGGGCGCCAAGGCCACCGCGGCCG
>DASYUQ010000128.1 GCA_036001065.1 Candidatus Methylomirabilota bacterium | reverse complement strand
GGCTACTGGCAGAGCCTCTGGTACCACGACCTCAAGGAGCCGGGGTCGCCGGAGTTCACCGCCGCCTTCACCAAGCGCAACGGCAAGCCGCCCGACAACCAGGCGTGGGGCGAGTACGTCGGCGTCCGGATCGCGCTGCAGGCCATCGCCGAGACCAGGAGCACGCGCAGCCAGGATCTGGTGGCGCATCTGGGCAAGGGCGCGAAGTTCGACGTGCTCAAGGGCCGGGAGGCCTGGTTCCGCGACTGGGACCACCAGCTCTTGCAGACGATGTACGTGGTGAGGGTGAAGGACAAGGCCAAGATGCGGGACCAGTGGGACATCTTCGACATCGTCGAGGCCCAGCCCGCCAGGGGCGACTCGCTCGAGCTCATCCAGCCGACCCGGGCCGAGAACCCCTGCTCCATGCCGGCGCTGTAGCGCCCGCCCGGGCCGCCAGACTGGGGCGCTTGCAGGAGGTGGAGCAGTCGAGCCCCACGTGGATGAGACCTTCTCCAAGAACTATCGTGCGGCTTTTGAGATACGGTATCTGAGGCGATACGCAACGACCGACGTGACGGATATGAATGGAAGAGTTAGGCGTACTGAAATTGATGCTTGCGGGCTACGCAGCTCCCAGCGGAAAATGCACGCATGAGCACGATACTGAAGCACGCGCTCTCGCTCAGCGCCGAGGATCGCTTGGAGTTGATCGAGGAGATCTGGGACAGCCTTGCGGCAACGCCGGGAGCCATCCCCGTGACTGACGCGCAGCGGAGGGAACTCGCCAGGCGTCGTCGTGCGCACGCGCGCAATCGTTCGGCGGCGAAGTCCTGGAGGGAGGTACGGGCCAAGCTCGAACACCGAAGGTAAGACGCGTACCACAAGCAAAGTTCCCGCCTCGCTCACGAGTTCCTTGAGGCCCTCAGCACCTGTCTCGCGTCCATCCGGCGCCATCCTGAAGCCTATCAACTTGTCGATCCCGCGATGCGGAGGGCGCTGCTGCCGAGGTTTCCCTACTGCGTCTTCTTTGAGGTGGAGACAGCCGAGATCATCGTCTACGGCGTTTTCCATGGCGCTCGCGACCCGCGAAGCTGGCGACGCCGACGCGACGGATAGCAAGCCTAATCTTGTCGTGTCTGCCTAACACGCCCGGGCCCCGCGAGATCGGGTCGAACCGGGGCTGGGTGGTAGGGTATCCTCTCTCGGGTGTCGGCGGCGATCATCCTCGAGCAGGTCGCGAACGGGCTCCTCGTCGGCTCCTACTACATCACCCTCGCCCTCGGCCTGTCGCTCATCTTCGGCATCGGCGGGGTGATCAACCTGGCCCACGGCGCCTTCTACGCGCTGGGGGCCTACTTCGCTATCGAGGCGCAGCGCCACCTGGGCTACGGCGGGGCGCTGGTCGTCTCGCCCCTGCTGGTGGCGCTCCTGGCCATGGCGGTGGAGACGGCGTTCCTGCGCCGGCTCTACCGCGGCGATCCCCTGCTGGGCCTGCTCTTCACGTTCGGCCTGGCCATGGTGGGCGAGCAGGCCATCCGCATCGTGTGGGGGGCGACGGGGTTCCCGTTCAACATCCCGCCGGCGCTGGGGGGCTTCGTCACCGCCGGCGACTTCGTCTACTCGCGCTACCGGCTGTTCGCGCTGGCGGTGACCGCGCTCGTCATCCTGGCCCTGTGGCTGATCCTGGAGAAGACACGGTACGGGATGATCGTGCGGGCCGGCACGCGCGACCCCGAGATGGTGCGCGCCAGCGGGATCAGCCTGCGGCCGGTGCTCACCGGCGTTTTCGGCGCCGGCGTCGGCCTGGCCGGCCTGGCCGGCGTGCTCTCGGCCCCCCTGGCCGGCATCCATCCCGCGATGGGGACCGACATCGGCACCGCCGCCTTCGTCGTGGTGGTCATCGGCGGGCTCGGTAGCTTCTGGGGGCCGATCGTGGGGGGCCTGCTGGTCGGCGTCATCCGCAGCCTGACCGTGCTCTTCTGGCCGCCGGCCGCCGAGGCGTCGATGTACGCCCTGATGGCGCTGGTGCTGCTGCTCCGGCCCCGCGGCCTGCTCGGCGAGCGCTGGGAGCAGTTCGAGTGATTCCCTACTGGCGCCACCCGCTGGCGATGCTGGCTCTCGGCCTGCTCGTGCTGCCGCTCGTCGTCCCCTGGCTCGGCACGACGGTGTCGGTGGCCACGGAGATCGCGATCTTCGCCCTCATCGGGCTTGGCTTCAACCTGCTGCTGGGCTACACGGGCCTGGCCTCCTTCGGCCACGGCGCCTTCGTGGGGCTGGCGGCCTACGCGACGGCACTGACACAGATCCACCTCGTGAAGGGCCTGTGGACGCCGCTCGCGGCCGGCGCCGGCGTCGCCGTCGCGCTCGGCGCCGTCCTCGGCTTCCTCATCCTCCGGCGCCGCGGCGTGTACTTCTCGCTCCTCACGCTCGCCTTCACCCAGATGCTCTTCTACATCGTCTACCGCTGGACGGCGGTGACCGGGGGCGAGAGCGGGCTGGGCGGCATCGTGCGCCCGCCGCTGCTGGGCGTCGACCTGGGCTCCCAGGTGGCCTACTACTACCTGACGGCCGCGGTCGTCTTCGCGGGCGCGCTGTTCGTCTGGCGGGTCGTGCACGCGCCGTTCGGCACCGTGCTCCAGGCCATCCGCGAGAACGAGCGGCGGGCGAGCTTCGTTGGCTACGACACCCGGCGCTACAAGTGGGCCGCCTTCGTCCTGTCGGCCGGCATCGCCGGCGTGGCCGGCGGGCTCTACTGCCTGCTCAAGCAGTTCGTCTTCGCCGATCTCGTGCACGTCACGATGTCGGGCGAGATCCTGGCCATGACGCTGGTGGGCGGGATGCGCTCCTTCCTCGGCCCCGTGGTGGGCGCGGCCTTCTTCGTCGTCTTCCGCGAGATGCTCACCAGCTACACCGAGAACTGGCTCCTCTACTTCGGCCTGCTCTTCATGGCCTTCATCCTCTTCTCGCCCGACGGCATCCTCGGCATCGCCCGCCGCCTGGCCCGTCTCGTGCGGCCGGAGGCGACCGCGCTGGCGGCGATGGCGGGCCGGCTCGTCCCGGCGCCGGCCGGCGACGGCGCGCTGCCGGCGGGGCGGGCGCGCCCGCGCCCGGGCGAGGTGCTCGTGGAGGCGCGGGGGCTCACCAAGCGCTTCGGGGCGGTCGCCGCGGTGGACGGTGTGGATCTCGACATCCGCGCCGGCGAGCTGCGGGCCCTCATCGGCCCCAACGGCGCGGGCAAGACGACGCTATTCAATTTGGTCTCCGGGCTGGTCCCGCCCGATGCCGGCGCGGTCAGCGTGCTGGGCCGTCCGGCCACGGGGCGGCCGCCGCACGAGATCGTGGCGCTGGGCCTGGGGCGCTCGTTCCAGATCGTCTCGGTCTTCCAGGAGCTGGCGGTGGCCGAGAACATCCGCCTGGCGGTGCAGGCGCGCAGCCCCCGGCGCTTCGACCCCTGGCGCAACGCGCTGGCGATCGACGCGATCGGCGCCGAGACGCGGGAGATCATCCGCCTGATCGGGCTCGAGGGCGTGGAGGCGGCGCCGGCCTCGAGCCTCTCCTACGGCGGCCAGCGGCTCCTGGAGATCGGCCTCGCGCTGGCGACGCGGCCGACCGTGCTGCTGCTGGACGAGCCGCTGGCCGGCCTCTCGACCGCGGAGCGGGAGCGCGTGGCGGCGTTCATCAAGACGCTCGCCCGCTCGGTGACCGTCGTCCTGATCGAGCACGACATCGACCGCGTGCTGGCGCTGAGCGACCGCATCACCGTGATGCACCTGGGGCGCGTCATCGCCGACGGCACGCCGGCGGAGATCCAGGCGCATCCGGAGGTCCGCGCGGCCTACCTCGGCGGTAGGGAGACGCCGCCCGCCCCGGCGGCGCCGCGCGCGGCCGGCGGCGAGCCGCTCGTGACGGTGGACGGCGTGGACACCTTCTACGGCAAGAGCCACGTGCTCCACCAGGTCTCGCTGGAAGTGCGGGCGGGCGAGATCGTGGCCCTGCTGGGGCGCAACGGCGCGGGCAAGACCTCCACGCTCAACACGATCATGGGGCTCCGGCCCCCGCGCGCCGGGAGCATCCGGTTCCGGGGCCACGAGATCGCGGGCCGCGCGCCCGAGGCCGTCGCCCGCCTGGGGATCGGGCTGGCGCCCCAGGGGCGGCGCGTCTTCCCCAACCTGACGGTCGCCGAGAACCTGGCTGTCGGCCGGATGGGGCGCGACAGCCACCGCCGCGGGCGCTGGGACGAGGCGCGGGTGCTCGCGTACTTCCCCCGCCTGCGCGAGCGCTGGCGCGCCCGCGCCGAGACGCTCTCGGGCGGCGAGCAGCAGATGCTGGCCATCGCCCGCGCGCTGGTCGGCGACGTCGAGCTGCTGCTGCTCGACGAGCCCTTCGAGGGGCTGGCGCCGGCCGTCGTCCGCGAGGTCTTCGCGCTCGTCCAGGGGCTGCGGGGCGAGACGGCCATCCTCCTGGTCGAGCACAACCTCGACCTCGCCCTC
>DASYUQ010000127.1 GCA_036001065.1 Candidatus Methylomirabilota bacterium | reverse complement strand
GGGCGGTGTTCAGGAGATGGTTCGACCGCAGCCAGCGTCTCTATAGGAGGACGTGGGTGCGCACGTACCCACGCTGGCCACGGCCGCTACCGACGCCGCGTTTCCGCACATTCCTCGCCAAAAGAATTTCGGATCGGGGTTAAGCCGAGCGGCGGAAGAGCGTCTGCCCGGTCCGGAGGGCGCTGCGGACGAGCCAGTTACCCTCCGCGGTCATCCGCTCGATCTCGGCGCGCGTGTAGGGAAAGACATCGACGTCCACCGGGAAGCGGGACGGCGGGAACCGCGCGATCCGCTCGAGGAACGGCCGGTCGCTGTCTCGGAGGATCAGCATGAGGTCGACGTCACTACCCGGCACCGGCGTCCCCGCGACGAGGGAGCCGAAGAGGATGACCTCCTCCAATTCAGGATGGCGCTCCACGAGGGCGCTGACATACTCTTGCAGCGCTCGGTGGACGGCCTCCTTATCGAAATACGTGATCCTTACAGTGCTCAATCACTCGCTCCGCTGCTGCGATCGCCCGCTCCGCTTCGGCCCGGGTGTAGAAGTCCATCGGCGCCCCTTCCGGGTACGAGTTCGGAGACCGGGGCGTGATGTAGTGCTTGTCGAGCTCCTTGGCCGTCTCGATGAGCTCGTCGCCTGGCCGGGCGCCTGGTGGGAGCTCCCCGAGAAGCCGGCTCACCGCGTGACCGCGGGCGTCGCCACCGAGCCGCTGATACAGCGCCTTCACCGCCTTCTCTGCTGATTGCTGCGCGGCGAACGCCGCCCACTCAAACGTCTCGCGCTCCAGTGCGGCGCGGGCAAGCTGAAGGTCACGAAGAGCTTGGCGGAACCAGTCCTCGGCGCGCGACGTCACGCCGCCACAGTCTCATCGGCCGCCCTCCGGCGCAACGACGGGCCCGGCGTTCAGGCTGTTGAGCACGTGGAGTGTCGTCGTCTCGCCGACGCCGCCGGCGCCACCGCGGCGGTTGTCGTGCCGGCGACGGGGGCCAGCAGCGCTCGCGCGATCCCCAGGCGGCGGGCGGCGCGGGAGCTCATGGTCGGGGACGGTCGGACTGCCCGCCGGGCTCCTGGCGGTGGCGCTCGCGAAGCTGCTCGCGTTCCTCGGGGGTCATCTGCCGCCAGCGCTCGCGGAGCCGCTGGCGCTCCTCGGGGGGCATCTTCTGCCAGCGCTCCCAGTTGCGGGTGATCCGCTCGCGCTCCTCGGGCGACAGCGATTCGTACCGGCGCAGGCGCTCCATGATCCGCTCGCGGCGCTCGGGGGGCAGCCGCTGGAAGCGCTCGTAGGCCTCCTGTAGCTCCTGGCGCCGTTGCCCGGGCAGCGCGTTCCAGCGCTGAAAGTCGCGCAGGATCCGCGCCTTCTCCTCGGGGGTCATGGACTTCCACCGGCGATAGTTCTCCACGGCCCGCTGGCGCTCCTCGGGCGTCATCCGCTGCCAGTGCTCCGGATTGCGCTCGGCGACGGCCCGCTCCTCCGGCGTGAGGCTCTCCAGCCCCGGGCGCGGCGTCTGAGCCCAGGCGGTCTCCAGCGCCGCCAGCCCGAGACCGGAGATCAGGGCGAGGACGCAGAGGTGGCCCGCCAGGCGACGCGCCATCTAGCCCTCCTGCTGCGGCGCCAGGCGATCGAGGTGACCGATGAGCTCGAGATCCTCGAGGAGATCGAACTGCTCGACGGCGACGTCCTCGACGGACGGCAGGTCGGGGCGCGGCGCGTGCCGCACGCCTCCCTGCCACGCGAAGACCAGCAGCACGCCCGCCAGCGCAGCGGAGAGCGCGACCGGGACCGGGCTCAGCCACCACCGCCGGCGACGGCCGCGGGCCTCGACCTTCGCCCGCAGCTCGGCGCGCCACCGACCCCAGTGAACCTCGGGCGGCGCCGGCGCCGAGGCCCGGAGGCCGTCGAGGATCTCGCGGAACGCGTCCCGCGCGCGCCGGCACTCGGCGCAGCCGGCGAGATGCGCGTCCACGCGCTCGCGATCGGCGGGCGCCAGCTCGCCGCTGAGGTATGCGATCAGTTCGCTCGTCGGGTGTTGCATCTCAGCCTTTTCCCACCGTCTTCCTGAGCGTGGCGAGCGCCCGGTGAAGGTGGACGCGCACCGTGGCCTCCGAGCACTTGAGCACCGCGGCGACCTCGCTGGTCGGCAGCTCCTCCTGCACCTGGAGGAGCACCGCCGCGCGCTGCCGCGGTGAGAGCGTGTCGACAGCCTCCCAGACCCGCTTCATCTTCTGCTCCCGGTCCAGCGCCTCGATGGGATCTACCGTCAGGGCCGGCCGATCGTCCAGAACCGAGCGGTCCGGCTCGTAGTCGGACGGGTCGGACTCTCCGGTCTGGACGAACCGCTGCCACCAGTGACGGCGCCGGCGGTGATCCAGACAGAGGTTGACGAGGATCCGGTAGAACCAGGTCGAAAAGCGGGAGCGGCCGGCGAAGCTCCCCGCCATCTGATAGAGCCGGACGAACGCCTCCTGGGAGATGTCGCGCGCCTCCTCGGCGTCGCGCAGGATGGACCACGCCAGACGGTAGGCCCGCTGCTGGTAACGCGTAACCAGCAGGTCGAACGCCGCCTCGTCCCGTTCGGCGACGCGGCGACACAGCAGCTCATCGGGTGGCTCCACGCGTTCAGTTTATCTGCCGCGGCGCATATTGTGGACGCTCCATCAGCCTATCCCCCCAGGCCCTCTGCGGCGCGGCCAACTCACCGCTTGCCGGATTAGACGGGCAGGCGTATTCGGACGTTTACTGGACAGGGCGCGGCGCCGGGCGAGCGCCCGCCGGGGGGAGCATGGCCGACACCTACCAGCTCTGGGAGGGCCGCCGACTTCTCAACGCGCTCGTACGCGTTGCGGTGCGCCTGGGCGTCGCCCCCAAGCGCTTCTACCTGCTCACGGTGCGTGGCCGGAAGTCCGGCCGACTCTACTCCATCCCCATCATCGTGCTCACGCGGGGTGGAGAGCGATGGTTGATCGCGCCCTACGGCGAGCGCGCGTGGGTCAGGAACGCCCGCGCGGCGGGGCGGGTGACGCTGAGTCGCGGGCGCCAGCGCGAGACCCTGGCCGTCCGCGAGGTCGGCCCCGAGGAGGCGGCTCCGATCCTGAAGCAGTACCTCGGCGAGACGCCGATCACGCGAAGGTTCTTCGACGTCACCCCCGAGGCCCCGCTGGCCGACTTCGCGCGCGAGGCGCCGAGGCATCCCGTCTTCAGGCTGGTGCGGACGGCCTAGTTCGGTCGGAGGGGGGGCCGTCGAGGCCCCCTCCGAACCTCCCCAGTGGGGGTTGCGCCGGCGGAGCCGGCGCTCGAAACGGCGAGCAGTGGTCGCAGTGAGTTCGCGCCATTCGCCGACGGACGGCTAGTCCAGCACCACGAGCCCCCGGGCCGAGCGGTTCATGACACTGGCGCCGGCGCGGGTGACGAGGACCGTATCCTTTATATGGAGCCCACCCCAGCCGGGCTCGTAGTAGGGCGTCTCCACCCGCAGCACCATGCCCGCCTCCACCGGCGCGTCGTTGCCCGGCGAGAGCTTCGGCCGCTCGTAGCCTGCCAGCCCGATGGCGTGGCCGACGTGGCCGCGGTCGTAGTGGGCGAGTCCCGCCTTCCGCGTGGCCTCGATCGCCACGTCGAAGATCCGTCCCGCCGCCACGCCGGGCCCGATGGCGTCGATCGCCGCCTCCAGTCCGCGCTGCATGGCGTCCCAGACCTGCTGCTGCCGCGCCTTCGGCTCACCCATCACGGCGGTGCGCCCGAGGTGCGAGTAGTAACCCTGGTACACGCAGCCGAGGTCGAAGCGCACCAGGTCGCCCATCTGCAGCGCGCGGTCGGACGGGCCGATGGCGAGGATCGCCGTGCGCTCGCCGAACAGGAGGACCACGGCATACGGCTCGGCGCCGCGCTGGGCGGCCTCCGCCTGGTAGACGAGGGCCGCGTCGCGCTCGGTGACGCCGGGCCCGAGCATCTGGAGGACGGCGTTGACGCTCTCCTCGGCGATGTGGAGCGCGCGCTGGAGGCACTCGATCTCCCACGGGCCCTTGATCATCCGGGCCGCGCCGAAGGGCGCCGCCGCCTCGATCACGCTCAGGCCGGCCAGGCGCTCGGTGATGCGCCGCCAGGCGGCCGGGCCCAGCCCGCCCTCGTCGAGCCCCACCCGTCCCTGGCGCACGCCCAGGGCCTCGAGCGCGGCGGCCAGCGCGTCGGCGGCCGTGGCGGCGGGCTGGCGGGTCCACTCCTGGACGCGGCGCGCCGTCTCGTCGGCTCGTTCGGCCGGGCCGAAGAAGAGGCGGCCGTAGCAGCCGACGTGGTCCACCTCCATCCCCTCGGCGGCGGCGGCCGGCACGTCGCCGGCGGGGACGACCAGCCCCGTCCCGCGCCGCGTGAAGATCCCGAACAGCTCCATGCCGCGATAGCTGGCCTGGATGAGGCTGCGGAATCCGGTGACGTAGCAGAGATTCTCGGGCGCCGTGGCCACCAGGGCCTCCAGCCCCTCCCGGTCCAGCGCCGCGGTCAGTCGCTCGGCCTGATGTGGGTACACGGTCAGAGCTCGCAGACTTCGTGGAACTCGTGCGCGGCCACCTTGATGAAGCGCTCGGCCTGGCTCGGATGGATCGAGAGCTGGGTGGACAGCGCCTCCGCGGTGACGCCCACCCGGATGCCGAGGGCGGCCAACTGGATCAGCTCGGCGGCGGCGTAGGAGACCATCTGGACCCCGAGGATCTTCTCGGTGCCCGCCTCGAAGACGAGCTTCAGGTAGCCGCCGTCCTCGCCGGTGGCCACCCCATTCGAGGCGCCCTTCATATCATGGGTGGCCACGTGGCAGGGGATGCCGCGGCCCTGGGCCTCGCGGTGGGTGAGGCCGACGCGCGCGACCTCCGGCGTGGTGAAGATGGTCTGGGGCACGACCGAGAGGTCGGGCGTCACGCGGTCGCCCTGCACCGCGTTCTGGGCGGCCACGCGGCCCTCGTGGGCGGCCGTGGGCGTGAGCTGGACGTTGCCGGCGGCGTCGCCGGCCGCGTAGACGTGGGCCACCGACGTCCTGAGATGGGGGGAGGTCTTGAGCCCCAGGCGGTTGGTCTCGAGGCCGAGCCCCTCGGCGCCGAGCGAGCGCGGATCCCAGCGGCGGCCCACTGCGAAGCAGACGACGGCCGAGCGGACCTCGCGCGCGGCCTCACGCTGGACGAAGCGCGTGACGATCCCGCCGCGCTTGCCGGTGAGGCCGGTGACCTGCGTGCCGCGGTGGAAGACGACGCCCTGGGCCTCGAGCAGCGCGCGCAGGTAGGCGGCGACGTCGGGATCGAAGCCCGGAAGGATCTCGTCCTCCCGGGCGACGACGGTCACCCGCGCGCCGAGGTCGTTGAACGCTCCCGCCATCTCTAGGCCGATGGCGCCCGCGCCGACCAGGACTAGGCTCTCGGGAAACTCCGGGAGGAACAGCAGCTCGTCGGACGTGATGCCGAGCTCGCGGCCCTCGATGGGCGGCACCACGGGCGCGGAGCCCGCCGCGATGATGATCTTCTCGCCGTAGACGCGCGCGCCGTCGACCGCGAGCGTGTGCGGGTCCTGGAAGCGCGCCTCGCCCAGCCAGACCCGCGCGCCGTAGCGCTCCAGCTTGTCGGTGGGCGGACGCAGCCGGGCGACGATCTCGTGCTGCCGGGCGACGACGACCGGCCAGTCGAGCCGCGACGGGTTCACCCGGGTTCCGAAGGTGGCGGCGTGCTGGGCCAGCCGGTGGACGCGTCCCGCCCTGACCAGGGCTTTCTTGGGAATTCACCCGCGGTTGATGCAGGTGCCGCCGAGGGGCCCGCGGTCGATGAGGGCGACGGTGGCCTGGAGATCGCGCGCCACCTTCAGCGCGTTGATCCCGGCGGCGCCCCCTCCGATGATGACGACGTCGTAGCGATCCATCGTTGACCTCCGCTCAGATTGTCAGCAGGGCGCCAGTGAGGTGCCCGGTCTCGTCACCGGCCAGGAAGGCGATGACGTCGGCGACGCTCTCCACCGGCACCCAGCCCCGGCGATCGCTGTCGGGCATGGCGGCGCGGTTGGCGGGCGTGTCCATGGTGCTCGGCAGCACGCAGTTGGCGGTCACGCCGGAGCCGCGCAGTTCCTGGGCCAGCGCCTGGGTGAAGGCGATGACGCCCGACTTGGCGACGGTGTAGGCGATGAAGCCGCCGGCAGGCGGCACGACGGCGCGCGAGCCGACGGTGATGACCCGCCCGCGGCCGGCGGCGACCATGGACGGCACCACGGCCCGGGCGACGGTGAAAACGCTGGTGAGGTTCGTTTGGAGCATGCGATCCCACGTCGCGCGATCCGTCTCCAGCAGGCTGCCGGAGGCGAAGCCGCCGACGAGCGCGACGAGGACGTCGATGCGCCGGTGGCGGTCGAGCACGGCGGCGACGAAGCCGGTCACGGCGGTGGGGTCGGTGGTGTCGGCGCGCGCGCTCAGAAGGCGGTCGCGCTCCACCGGCTTCAGCCGGGCCAGCAGGGCCTGGTGCTCCCGGTCGGTGCGGTAGGGGACGCTCACGGCGGCGCCGTCGGCGAGGAGCCGGAGGGTCACCGCCTGACCGAGGGCGCCGGTGCCGCCGGTGACGATCGCCACCCGTCCGGCCAGGCTCATTCGGATGGCGCCGGGGCCATCATGATGGACACCCGCTGGATGTCTTCGTAGCGGACCTTGCCGACGTCGAAGTCTTGGATGTTCTCGCGCAGCTTGCGGAACGTCTGCTCGAAGGAGGGCAGCGTCTTGCGGGCGCGGGTGAGCGGCGTCGTCCGGGCCAGGACGTAGTTCTTGACGTAGGGATGGTTGATCCCGCGCTTCTTGATCCTGGCCACGACCGCCCCCAGCGCCTCGTCGGCGGCGCGCACCAGGTCGGCGCGCTCGGCCCGCTCCTCGAGCCCTTTACGCAGGGTGAGCTTGAGGAACTTGTCCACGCGACGTAAGACTGGGGCGAAGGCGCCGCCGGCGAAGCGCTTGTTCGCCTCGTAGAGGAGCCCCAGGGTGACGAAGTGCGCCGACTCGAACTGGAACGCCCAGTTCTCCTCGGTGCTGGAGGGCTGCTCCCCGGCCAGCGCGCGGTACATCCGGATCACCTCGAAGGACTTCTCCTTGAGGTTGTGCGCCTTCTCCGTGTTGAGCGGCAGGATCTGGTAGCCGACCTCGGGCTCGACGACCAGGATGGCCGGCAGATGCTCGGCCTTGAGCTTCTCGAGCACCATCCGCCGGTGGTTGCCGTTGGGCGTCCAGTACACGCCGGGCCGGGGGGAGAGGGCCACGACGGGATCGAGGAAGCGGCCCAGCTTCCGGACGGCCTCGGTCAGGCGCTTGACGTGGGCCGGCGAGAGATCGCGCTGGTAGGGGCTCGCCTCCACGCGGTCCCGGGGCAGCAGGCAGAAGATCTGCCAGTGCTCGCCGACGGGCTCCTGGTAGATCGCCAGCACGCGGCCGCCGTCGCGCTCGACCTGCGCCGCGAGATCGCGGGCGGCCTTGGAAGGCTCCTTGTCCATCGTCCCCTCCTCAGGCCGGCGCCGACGCCGGGAGCGTCCGCCGGCGGCGCAGCAGGCTCCGGGCGCTGCCGTAGATGCCGGAGGGCAGGAAGATGATGAAGAGGACCAAGAGTAGGCCGTAGATCGTCTCGGCCATGCCGATGAACCTCACCCCGAAGATCACGCGCAGGTACTCGGAGAGCGCGATGGTGAGGGCGGTGCCCACCGTCGGCCCCAGCAGCGAGTACATGCCGCCCAGCACCACGGCGAAGACGATCCGCAGCGAGACGCCGATGCCGGCTAGCGTATCGGGGTTGACGTACGTGAAGTACTGCGCGTAGAGCACCCCGCCCAGCGCCGTCAGGGCCGCCGACAGCGCGGTGAGGCCGAGCTTGAAGCGGGTGACGTGGATGCCGACCGAAGCCGCCGCCGTCTCGTCCTCCCCGATCGCCTCCATGGCCGAGCGGGCCATCGACCGGTCGAGCCGCGCCCAGACCCAGAGCCCCAGCAGCCACACCACCAGCGACGCGTAGTAGAAGACGCGCCTGTCCGCGTACTGGATCGCCAGCAGGCTCGCGTCCGCGCCGGCCGGCCTGACCGTGAGCCCCAGGGAGCCGCCGGTCCAGTCGCGTTCGGCGATGATCAGCAGCCGGACCACCTCGCCGACGGCCAGGGTCACCAGCGCAAAGTAGTGACCGAGGATCCGGAAGCGCGAGCAGGGATAGGCGACGACGAGCGCGAAGCCGACGGTGAGGGCGACGGCCAGCAGCGTCCCGATCCAGGGCGTCAGCCCGTAGAAGTTCCAGAGGAGCGTGGTCGCGTAGGCCCCCAGGCCGAGGAAGGCCCCGTGGCCGAGCGAGACGAGGCCGAAGCGCCCCATGAGCGACCAGGCGCCGCCGATGAAGGACCAGATGAAGATCTGGATGGTCACGTGCAGCACGTACTGGCGCATCCCGCCCATGGGGACGAACGGCGCCGCCGCCAGCGCGGCCAGCAGGGCGACGGCGGCCAGGCGGCCGGGAGTCATTCGCGTTTCGTCAGGATGCCGCCCGGGCGGACGAACATCATCACGATGAAGAGCGCGAAGGCGATCACGTAGCCCATCTCGGTCGACCAGGTGACCCCGCCGATCGAGATGATCTCGCTCATGATGAACGAGGCCACGAACGCCCCCACCATGTTCCCCAGGCCGCCCAGCACGCAGATCATGAAGGTGATCGGTCCGAACGCCGCCCCGAAGTGCGGGTGCACGGAGTACTGGATGCTCAACAGCGCCGCCGCCAGCCCCGCCATGGCCCCGCCCACCGCCGAGGTGACGAGGTACACCCGCCGCGGATCGGCGCCCATGAGCGCCATCGCCTCCCGGTCCTGGGCGACCGCGCGGATGGCCGTGCCGATGTAGGTGCGGGTCAGGAAGAGGTAGAGCCCGATCATGGCCAGGATCGCGATGACGAAGGCGATGAGGCGGGCGAAGGAGACGAACATGCCGCCGAGCTCGATGACCGGGAGCGTCACCCGCACCGACTTGTGGTCGGTCGTCCAGAGGAACGTCGCGAACGATTGGAGGAAGAAGAGCAGGCCGCCGGTGGCCAGGAGCTGGTTCACGGGCGCGCTGCCCAGGATGGGCGAGATGATCAGCACGTGCACGCCGATCCCCAGCAGCGCGCCGACGCCGATCGCGGCCAGCCCGGCCAGCCAGATCGGCCAGCCGTAGACCATCACCAGGAAGTAGACGGCGTACATGGCGATCATCACGAGGTCCACGTAAGCGATCCACACGATATCGATGACGCCGAAGATGAGGTTGAGGCCGAGGGCCAGGAGCGCCAGCACGCCGCCCAGCAGCAGCCCGTTGATGGCCGCCTCGGCCAGGAAGATCGGGTCGATCACAGGCCGACGTACGCTTTGCGGACGAAATCCTGCTCGGAGAGCTCGTGGGCCCGCCCTTGCATTTTGATCCGGCCGACCTCCAGCAGGTAGGCGCGATCCACCAGCTTCAGCACCTGCCGGACGTTCTGCTCGACCACCAGGATGGTGTAGCCCTCCTCGCGTATCCGGCGGATGAGGTCGAAGAGGCGCAGGACCATGACCGGGGCCAGGCCCATCGAGGGCTCGTCGAGCAGGATCAGCTTCGGGCGCGACATCAGAGCCCGGCCGATCGCCAGCATCTGCTGCTCGCCGCCGGAGAGGCTGCCGGCGCGCTGCCTCCCACGCTCGGCCAGCGCCGGGAACAGGTCGTAGACGCGGGCCAGGCTCTCGGGGAACGCCTGGCGGGCGGCGGGCAGGAACGCGCCCATCCGGAGATTGTCGCCGACCGTGAGGGCGGGGAAGATCCGCCGTCCCTCGGGCACGTGCGCGATGCCGTGAGCGACGATGTCGTGGGCGGGGCGGCCGGCCAGCGACTGGCCCTCGAAGATGAGCTCGCCCGCGCGGGGCGGGATGAGCCCGGAGATGACGCGCATCAGCGTGGTCTTGCCGGCGCCGTTGGGGCCGACGACGGCGACCGCCTCGCCGCGAGCCACGCGGAGCCGCACGTCCCACAGCGCCGTGAACTGTCCATACCCCGCCGTCACGTCCCGTAGCTCAAGCATCGCGACTTCCCGGATCGTCGGGGTGTGCCACGACGGGGGATCGAGCTGGCAGACGAGAGTTGGGGTCACGCCTGCGGGTGGCGGGGGAGCGGCCCCCATTCGCCAGCAGCCTGTCGAACCGCGCGCGCGGGCGGGTGAGAACACAAGCCTGAGATGCGCGCGTCGATCGGCCGCCGCCCGCAACGTCAGTCGCCAACAGCGATGCCGAATGGGGGCCGCGACCCCGACAGGCCCCGCCGGCGCAGCCCCGAGAGCGCGTCATGCCAGCACGATCTTCTCGCCGAGATACGCCTCGACGACCCGGGGATCCTCCGCGACCTCGAGCGGCTTGCCCTCGGCGATCTTCTCGCCGTGGTCGAGCACGACCACGCGATCGACCACGCGCATGAGCGTCGCCATGATGTGCTCGACCCAGACGATGGTGATGCCCAGCTCGCCGCGGACGCGCCGCAGCATGTCGGCGGCGCTCGCCATCTCCGCGAGATCGAGACCGCCCAGGCTCTCGTCGGCCAGGAGGAGCCGGGGGCGCGTCGCCAGTGCCCGCGCCAGCTCGAGCTTCTTGAGCCCGCCGGCGCCCAGCAGGGTGGGGGACGCGTGCGGATCGGTCGACAGCCCCACCAGCGCCAGCACGTCGCGGGCCCGCTGGCGCGCTTCCTCCTCGGTGGTGGGCCGGGCGGCGCCGTAGTGGGCGGCGACCGCGACGTTTTCGAGGATGGTGAGCTTGCGGAAGGGCCGGGGGATCTGGAACGTCCGCGCGATGCCGCGGTGACAGACGGCGTCGGGCGTGAGCCTCGTGATGTCCTCGCCCCGGAACGAGATGGTGCCGGCGGTGGGGCTGAGGGCGCCGGCGATGCAGTTGAACGCGGTCGTCTTGCCGGAGCCGTTGGGTCCGATCAGGCCGAGGATCTCGCCCTCCCTCACCTCGAAGGAGACGCCGCCGAGCGCGATGAACCCTCCAAACCTCTTCGTCAACCCATTGACCGTCAGCATCGCCTCACGTGGGGAACGCGCGCGTTCGAGCGCCGGCGGAGCCGGCGCAATCCGATACCTGGGGGAGGTTTGGGAGGGGGCCGTCGAGGCCCCCTCCCACTTTAACGTGCCGCAAACGGCGAGGACGCCGGCAGCGGCAGCACCGGTTGAGCGGTCGCTACGGTCTTGGGATAGACGAGGCCGAACTTGCCTTCGATCACCTGGAAGACGGCCGGGAACGCGCGCTCGTTCTGGCCCGCGAACCGGTGACCCGGCGGGTGGAACTTCACGCCATAGCCTTGCATCGTGCCGCCCTCGGGGATGTCCGTCTCGCGCGCCGCCTTCGCGAGCGCTTCGGGGCTCAAGCCGCCGTGTTTCTGGATGGCGCGCGGCACCACGTCGTTGAAGAGGATCCACAGGTTGTTGAAGCCCATCGACACGTGCGGAGCGATCGCCTCGACCGGCATGTTCCTGTCGAACTGGGCCTGGAAGCGCCGCACCATCTCCGCGGTCATTTCGCCGACGCCCGGCTTGAGCTTCTTCGGGTCGATGAGCTGGGAGGCGATCGGGTCCACCGTGTGGAAGAAGTCCACGTCCTTGCCGAAGGCTTCTTTCAGCTTGTCGAGCTGGCTGTGACCGGCGCCGTGGCCGATGTATGCCTTGACCCGGAGGCCCTGCTCCTTGGCTTGCCGCAGGAACAGCGAGATGTCAGGGTTGTACCCGGTGTGGTAGAGGATGTCGGGCCGCGCGGCCCGCAGCTTGGTCACGAGCGCGGAGAGGTCGGGCGCGCTGGCCGAGTACCCCTCCTTCAGGGCGACGTTCAGGCCGCGCGCCTTCGCCCGGGTCTCGTTGCCGAGCGCGACGTCGGAGCCGTAGGGTCCGTCCTCGTAGATGATCGCGATGCGCAGATCTTTCGGGTCCTTCTTCAGTCTGTCCTTCGAGTTGTCGACGATGTACTGCACGGACAGCTCGCCGAACTGCACGCCGGTCGGCTGCGGCCGGAACGTGTACTGGAGGTTGCGGCCGTCGAAGACCTTGGACGAGATGGCGGTGGTGATCCAGAGGAACTTCTTCTGCCGGTCCACCTTCTCGGCGAGGGGGACGGCGTGGGCGCTGGAGTAGACGCCGGCGAGGATGTCGACCTTTTCCACGTTCAGGAGCCGCTCGGCCTCGTTGATAGCGACCTCGGCCTTCGACTGGCTGTCGCCGTCAACCTGGACGATCTTGTACTTGCCCATCACCCCGCCGCGCTCGTTGAAGTAGTCGATGATCATCTTGGCGCCGCGCCAGTTGTTCATCGCGCTGGCGGCGGAGAAAGGACCCGTGTGGTCGTAGAGCACGCCGACCTTGATCGTCTGACCCTGCGCGTCGACCGTAGGCGGCGGGGCGGTGATTACCGCGACGGCCGCGACGAGAGCGAGCGCCAACAGGACGCGCAATGGTTTCATGCGACGGTACCTCCCCGGGGCTGAAAGTGCCCGTAACGTTAACACGCACCCCCCCGAGCGTCCACCGTCAGGCGGGCCCGCCGGTCTTCACGGCGTAGACCAGCCATTCCTGGCCGGCGCGCCGCTGGACCGGCCGCGGAGGCGGGAGCGCGCGCTCGATCCTGAACTGCGGGGCCAGGAGGCGGCGGACCTCCCCCCGGGCCACCGGGAACGGCGGACCGCCGCCGCCGATCCGGATGGGAAAGAAGCAGGCCAGGAACCAGCCGCCCGGCTTCAGGATGGCCGCCATCGTCCGCACGTACTCGGCGCGCCGGCGGGGGTCGATGGCGCAGAAGCACGTGTACTCCCACACGCCGTCGAAGGCGTTGGTCCAGTCTCGCGGCAGGGTGAAGATATCCCGCTGCTCGAAGGTGGCGGCACCGGCGGCACGCGCCAGGCGCCGCGCCTCCGCCACCGCCGCGTCGGCGAAGTCGAAGCCGACGACGTCGTAGCCGTGGCTGGCCAGGAAGCGGGCGTCGTGACCGCGCCCGCAGCCCGGCACGGCCACGCGCCCGCGCGGGGGCGGCGTCGTGTCGACGACGTGCACCAGCGACGGGTGAGGCTCGCCCATCTCCCAGCCGTCGCCGCCGCGCTGGTAGAGGTCGTCCCAGAACTCGGGCGCGCTCACAGTGGCCATGCGCATCCCTCGAAGTTCGCGATCACCCGCTCGGCGCCGGCGCCGAGCAGCTCGGCCTCCGTGTGGGCGGTGGCGATCCCGATCACGCGCATGCCGGCCCCGCGGGCGGCCTGGACGCCCACCAGCGAGTCCTCGAAGACCAGGCATTCGTCGGGCGGGATCCGGAGCCCTCGCGCCGCGCGCACGTACACCTCGGGATCGGGCTTGCCTTGCCTCACGTCGTCGGCGGTCACGACGATCTCGAAGTGACGCAGCAGCCCCAGGTCGCCCAGGAGCCTGATGACGTCCGCGCGCCGCGCCGAGCTGGCGACGGCCCTCGGCACGCCGCTCCGCACGAGCGTCTCGACGAACTTCGGGGCGCCCGGAATCGCCGGCAACGCCTGGCCAGCCAGCCTCTCGTAGTGTTCGTGCTTCCGCCGGCCGAGGTCGCGGGCCTGGGCCGGCGACAGCGCGCGGCCCAGCAGGCGCGCCACGGCCTCCTCCGCCGGACGGCCGATCGTGCAGCGCCAGAACTCGGGCGGCAGCGGCACACCCAGCTCGGCGAGGAGGGCCTGCCAGGCGGCGCGGTGGTAGGCGCCGGAATCGACGAGGACGCCGTCCATGTCGAAGACCACCCCGGCGCTGGCCACGCGCTCAGCGCAGACGGTAGAGAGGGGCCAGCGCCCGGAAGGTCTCGAGCGCGGCCTCGCGGTACTGGGCCTCGGTCCAGTGGGCGGCGTCGCTGGCGAGGACGACGCGCCCGACGACGAACTGGCCGTCGCGGGTGCGCGTCAGCTCGTCGGCGAGCTCGGCCAGCTGCTCCGGGCTCATGTCGCTCAGGGCGGCGGCCGCCTCCTCGTCGTGCTCGTTCTTGAACCAGGCCAGGCCCTTCACGCGGCGAAGGACGGGGGTCAGCTTCGGCGCGCTCCGCTTCCAGGCCGCCGCCCAGCGCTTCTTGTCGGCGTGCTCGGGACCGATCTCGAAGAGCAACCGCATGCAGCCGCGCGAGACGGCGACCTTGAAGTGCGGGTGCTTCTTGTAGCCCCGCTCGTTGGAGGTGAACGCCACCCAGGTGTCGTGGGGCGGGTTGACGGTCC
This sequence comes from Candidatus Methylomirabilota bacterium, assembly GCA_036001065.1. Lineage (NCBI taxonomy): Bacteria > Methylomirabilota (SeqCode) > Candidatus Methylomirabilota bacterium. The sequence goes on along the minus strand of DASYUQ010000127.1, from coordinate 6,269 downwards.
GCCGCGCGTGCTTGGCGACGTGGGCGAACGTCGCCTCGCCGGTCGTGCGCTGGATGGCCGGCGCCAGGCTGTGCCCGAGCGCCTCGAGCTTGGGGCGGACGCGGCCCCGGATCTCGCTCATCCGCGCCTGAAACCCCTTCACGTCGAAGACCTTGAAGTCGGCAGCGCTGAAAGCGGAGGACGGCATGGCTGGTCTCCTCAGATCTCGATCAGGGGAAGCGTCACCCGGGACGGATGCCCGGCGTCGTGGTGGATCGTGTTCATCGCGACCCGAGTGACGGCGCTGGCCCACAGCGGATCGCCCGTGTTCGGGTTCACGTCGAACCGGGGATAGTTCGACGAGGACACGTCCAGACGGATGCGGTGGCCGGCCCGGAAGAGGTTGGAGGTCGGGTAGAGCGGGACGGTGCACTCGTAGATCTTGCCCGGCGTGAGGAGCGCGGGGGCGCCGCCCTGGCGGTAGCGGAGGCGCAGGATGGAGTCGGTCAGGTTCATGGCGAAGCCTTGAGGGTAGTCGGCGCTCGGCGGATAGACGTCGATCAGCTTCGCCGTGATGTCGGTATCGGGCGCGTCCGACGAGACCCAGACGGTGACCGTCACCGGGCCGCTCACCTCGAGGTCCCGCGCCAGCGGCTCGGTCTGCCACACGAGCACGTCGGGCCGCGAGCCGAGCGGCAGGTAGGGCGGCCCGCAGCCGAAGAAGCGGGGATCCTCGCGCTGGTCGAAGGCGCCGGGGATGCCAATGATGTCGCGCTCGCGCTCCTCCACGGGAATCTCGGGCGCGCCGGCCGGACGCGGCATCAGCCCCACCAGCGACGACATGTTGCCGCCGATCGTCGGCACCGGATGGCGCGGATCGAAGACGAAGCGGCTCCCGGCCTCGCCGACGGTGGGCGGGGTCGGCGCCAGCCGGCCGCCGCGCTGCAGGAAGTAGTCGGTGAACCGCGCGCGCGGAAGCGGCCACTGCCGCTCCTCGCGCCACCGGCCACCGTGGTCCAGGCGCCCCCCCGCGGTGCGCCGGCCCGACCCGCCGCCCATCACGAAGAGCCGGAGCGGCGCCCGTTCCCGCCGGCCGTTGGGGATGCCCTTGAGCGCCTGGTCGAAGAAGGCCAGGCGCTCCTCGTTGTGATCGAGCGCCGCCTCGGGGCCGAACTCGACGTCGCCGGCGCCGGTGAGGCCGAGCTGTTTGACGCCATGGGTCCACGGCCCCATGATCGCGGTGACCGGCCCGCGCTTGCGCGTCCCCAGCCCCACGAAGTTCTCGAGCGCCGCCCGCGTGTAGGAGTCGTACCAGCCGCTGGTGAAGACCATCGGGCAGTCGGCCGCGCGGTCCCAGTGACGCTCGATGTCGAAGCCGGGCTGCTCCCAGAAGGCGTCGTGGTCGCCGCGGGTGCCGAGGGCGAACGCCCACTCCTCGTAGGCGGGGATGAGCGCGAGCGGCGAGGCGCCGCGCTTGAGCGGCATGCGGGTGAGCCACTCGCGCACGTTCACCGCTCCCAGCGCGCGCTCCAGGGCGGGATCGGCCTTGGCCTCGCGCGACTTGGCCCCCTGCCACAGCGCCCAGCAGAGGAAGCGCATCTCGAAGGCGCCGTTGTGCCGCACGGTCGAGGTGTAGGCGTTGGCGCCGGCCTCATCGACCCACATGGCCGCCAGGTGGGGCGGGGCGAGCGCGGCGGCCGTCACCTGCGTCCAACCGGCGTAGGAGAGGCCGAGCGTGCCGACCTTGCCGTCGCACCACGGTTGGCGCGCGACCCACTCGATCGTGTCGTAGCCGTCCTCCGCCTCCTGGACGAGGAAGTTGAACTGGCCCTCGGAGCGATAGCGGCCCCGTACGTCCTGGAGGACGACCACGTAGCCGCGCTCGGCGTACCAGAGGCCGTTGAGCTCCGCGCGCTCGGGGTTGTCCTTGGAGTACGGCGTCCGCTCCAGGAGCGCCGGCAGCGGCGTGTCCGCGAGCTGACCGGGCCCCGGCGGGCGCCCGCCCCGCGAGGGCACATAGACGTCGGCGGCGAGATGGACCCCGTCGCGCATGGGGACCATCACGTTCTTGAGGACGATCACCTCGTACTGCGGCTTGCTCGCCATGGCCGGGTTCGCCTATTGGCCGGGATCGAGGTGGACGGCCAGCGCCCGGGCCGGGCGGTCGCTCCGGTTGCGGACGTTGTGGGGCGTCCGGCCGCGGTTCCAGACGACCTGGCCCGGCCTGAGGGTGCGAGTGCCTCCCTCCCGCAGCTCTTCCACCTCACCCTCGAGGATATAGAGAAGGGCCGGCCCGGGGTGCTCGTGCCGTCCCGTCTCCGAGCCCGGCTCCCACGTGTCGACGTTGACGCGCACGTTGGTCCGCTTCCAGCGCAGCTCGTCGGTGGCGATATTCAGGACGACCTGGGCGCTCATGCGCGGCGCCGCTGGTGCCGCCGCGAGCGCGCCCGCCCCGGCCAGCATGCCGGCGGCGAAAATGGTTCCGGCCCGGACGATACTACGGGTCTCCATCGCGCTCCTCTCTCAGAGATCGTCGAGGGGGAAGACCGGATAGTATGGGCCGAACATCCGCACGACGCCTCCCCGGCTGCGCGCCGGACCTGCTCCCAGACAGCGGCGCTTAGTCTAAGCCGGTCGGGTGGGCGCTTTCAACAGGAGTCAACCTCCGAGCAGGGCGCGGTCAAGATTTCGAGAAGGCCACGAAGAAGGACCCGAACTCCCTCGGAGCGAAGCAGGGTGGATAGGTGCCGACCCGCCACCTCTCCGCCGGAACCTTCTCCAGGACGAAGTCCTTGTAGCCGCCGAAGCGCCCCCGAAGGCCGGCCTCGGTGAACGCCCGCACGTGGCCGGCGACGCCATCGTGGGGGTGGAAGGGGGGAATGGGGCCGGTGATGATGAATTCGTTCATCGGGACCACGAAACAGAAGCGGCCGCCGGGACGGAGACTCTGAAGAATGCCGTTGACGACTCCGTCCACGTCCCGGACGTGCTCGAGCACGGCGAACGCGTACGCCAGGTCGACTGAGCCCGGCGGGCACCACCGCTCGACCTCCTCGAGAAGTCCGTGGTGGAAGGTGACATTGGGAAACCTGTTGAGTTTTCTGGCGATGTCGACGTTGGTCGTCGATATCTCGATCCCGTCGACCCGCGTCTGGGGATGGCGGGCCCCGATGGTCAGGGCGATGCGTCCTTCCCCGCAGCCGGCGTCCAGAGCCCTCGCCGGGCGTAGCGCCAGCACTTCCCGTTCGAGGAGCAAGAACTCGGGGTGCCTGGCCGTGCGCTCGACCATCTTCCGTGTCCGGCGCCCCAGGAACGTCCGGAGCTCCCGATCGAGGCGCTTGAAGCCGGTGGGTTGCCTGACCGTCCGGTAATACCGCTCGTAGGCGGTGACGTACGCTTCTCGCGTCCGGAGGTGATTGAGCCACGAGCGGATTTCCCCGGCCTCGGCGGCGAGCAGTGGGTCCGGGTGCCGGCGGTTGGCCGTTTCGAGGATCTCCAGGGCGCCCGCAAAATTATCGCGCCAGAGCTCGAGTCGAACGTCTTGAATCACCGCGTCGACCTCTGATGGACTCAATCGTCCCTCCTTGAAGGTGGGTGTGACGTTCGCGCACCATCGTGATTGTACATGTGTCTGTCGCCACGTCCGAGTATTGCGCGCGCCCGAGGCGCCATTGCGCTGGGCCGGGAGTGCTACAATCGGCGGGTGAAATCGCTCTATCTCGTCACCGGCGGCGCGGGCTTCATCGGCTCGCACGTCGTCGAGCGGCTGCTCGCCGACGGCCATCGGGTCCGCGTGCTCGACAACTTTTCCAGCGGCGCCCGCACGAACCTCCCGTTCGCCACCCGCGCCGGGCGCGCGCTGGAGATTATCGAAGGCGACATCCGCGATCTGCCGGCGGTGGAGCGGGCGGCGGCGGGCGCCCGCGTCGTCTTCCACCAGGCGGCGATGCGCTCGGTGCCCCGCTCGGTGAAGGATCCGCTGGGGGCGAACGAGCACAACGTCGGCGGCACCCTCAACGTCCTGGAAGCGGCCCGCCGCGCGCGCGTACGCCGGGTGGTCTACGCGTCCTCGTCCTCCGTCTACGGCGACCGGCCCGACCTGCCCAAGCGCGAGGATCAGCCGCCCGCGCCGATCTCGCCCTATGCGGTCTCCAAGGCGGCCGGCGAGCAGTACGCCACGGTCTGGAGCCGCCTCTACGGCGTGGAGACCATCGGCCTCCGCTACTTCAACGTCTTCGGCCCCCGGCAGGACCCCCAGTCCGAGTACGCGGCGGTGATTCCGCGGTTCATCCTCTGGGGACTCCAGAGCGAGCCGCTCGAGGTGCACGGCGATGGCACCCAGTCGCGCGACTTCACCTACATCGACAACGTGGTGGAGGCCAATCTGCTGGCCGCGCGCGCCGAGGGTGTGGGGGGCGAGGTCTTCAACGTCGGTTGCGGCGCCCGCGTGTCCCTGCTCGACATCATCGCCCGGCTGGAGGCGCTGCTGGGGCGGCGGCTCGAGCGGCGCCACACCCCGGCGCGCCCGGGCGACGTCCCCCACACGCTGGCCGACATCGACAAGGCCAAGCGCCTGCTCGGTTACGCCCCGGCCGTGGGCTTCGACGAGGGCTTGCGGCGCGCGGTCGACTACTTCCGGGGAATGGCCTGATGCGTCGAACGATCCTGCTGGTCGGGCTGGCCGCGCTGGCCGGGAGCTTCGCCGGTGCCGGGGCCGCGGCGCCGACGGGGCTCGTGGTCCAGGCGGCCACGGAGCCGCCCGGCCTCGACCTCACCGCCACGCCCGCCTCGGCGACGGCGGCGGTCGTCCTCTACAACGTCCAGGAGTGCCTGGTGAAGGTGGACCGTCACGGCAAGCTGGTGCCGTGGCTGGCCGAGCGCTGGCACACCGCCGACAGCCGCCACTACACCTTCTTCCTCAAGCGCGGCGTCCGCTTCCATAACGGCCGCGAGCTCAGAGCCGCCGACGTGAAAGCCGTCATCGAGCGCGCGATGAACCCGGAGACGAAGCATCCGTACCCGGGCTACTACGCGGCGATCGGCGACATCATCGTCAAGGACGACTACACGGTCACGTTCTCGCTCAAGAGCCCGAACGCCAATTTCCTCCTCAACCTGGCCCGTCAGGGCTCGGTCATCTATCCGCCGGAGGCGGTGGACACACTCAAGAGCGCGCCCATCGGCACCGGCCCCTACCGGGTCGGCGAGTGGGTGCGCGGCGACCGCATCGTCCTCGTCAAGAGCCCCGATTACCACGTCAAGGGGCTCCCCAGGCTCGACCGCGTGACGTTCCGCTTCATCTCCGACCCCAACGCCGCGCTGGCGGCGCTCAAGGCGGGCGACATCGACGCCTCCCTCTTCGGGTTGGGCCCCGAGCACGTGACGGAGCTCCAGAGGGACGCGCGCTTCAACGTGATCGTCGGGGACACGACCAATGACGTGATCCTGGCCATGAACAACTCGCGCAAGCCCTTCACCGACGTCCGCGTGCGCCGGGCCCTCACCCACGCGATCGACAGGCCGGAGGTGCTCACGGGCGCGATGTTCGGGATGGGCAAGCTCCTGGGCACGAACGTCGACCCGCTCAACCCCTACTTCGTGGACCTCGCCAACGCGATGCCCTACGACCCGGACAAGGCCCGGAAGCTCCTGGCCGAGGCCGGCTATCCCAACGGCTTCGAGGCGGTGCTGAAGGTCGCACCCCAGTACTACTACACGGTCCGGGCGGGCGAGATCATCGCCAACCACCTCCAGAAGGTCGGGGTCAGGGTGAAGATCGAGCAGATCGAGTGGGGCCAGTGGCTGTCGCGGGTGTGGCGCGAGGCCGACTACGACCTGACGATCATCGGGCACGCCGAGTCCTGGGACATCAGCAACTACGCCAACCCGAAGTACTATTTCCGCTACGACAGCCCCAAGTTCCAGGAGCTCTTCAAGACCTCGGAGGTGACCGTCGACGACAAGGCCCGGCGCGAGCTCTACGTACAGATGCAGAAACTGCTGGTGGAGGACGCGCCGGCGGTCTGGCTCTTCATGCATCCGCGCCTGGCCGTGGCCAAGAAGGGCGTGCAGGGGCTGTGGCGGGACCTGCCCATCCCGTCAGCCGATCTCTCCGAGGTGTCGTGGGCGAAGTGAGCATCGAGAGCGAACGCCTGGCGTATGTGCAGAAGCTCGACGAGGCGCCGCGGCGGATCGTGGAGCTGCTGTCGCGGATCGATGGTATCCAGCGCGTAAGTCTTTTCGGCTCCTACGCGCGCGGCCGGCGCGACCTCTTCACGGATCTCGATGTG
>DASYUQ010000126.1 GCA_036001065.1 Candidatus Methylomirabilota bacterium | reverse complement strand
CCAGCGATGAAAAAGATCGAAGCAGTCATCAAGCCGTTCAAGCTGGACGACGTCAAGGAAGCCCTGACCGGCATCGGCGTGATCGGGATGACGGTGTCGGAGGTGAGGGGCTTCGGCCGGCAGAAGGGCCACACCGAGCTGTATCGCGGCGGGGAGTACACGGTCGACTTCCTGCCCAAGATTAAGGTCGAGGTGGTCGTGCCCGACCATCTCGTCGGCAAAGTGGCCGACGTCATCGCCGGCGCCGCCAAGACGGGCAACATCGGCGACGGGAAGATCTTCGTCGTCCCGGTCGAGACGGCGATCCGTATTCGCACCGGCGAGCGCGACGAGAGCGCCCTCTGAGCCGGGCCTCGCGGTCGGGTCGCCAACATGTCCGGCGCGACGAAGCGCTGCGACTGGCAAAAGGAGAGAGAACGTGAAGCACTTCATTCCAGCACTAGCGATGGCGCTCGTGCTCATAGCCTGCGCCACAGCCGCTCTCGCCCAGACCCCGGCCACTCCGGCCGCGCCGGCGCCCGCGCCCGGCGCCCCGGCCGCTGCGCCCGCGCCGCCTGCTTCCAAGATCGACAAGGGCGACACCGCCTGGATGCTGACGTCCACGGCCCTCGTGCTCCTGATGACGGCGCCGGGCCTGGCGCTCTTCTACGGGGGCATGGTGCGCCAGAAGAACGCGCTGGGTACGCTGATGCACAGCTTCATCATTGCCGCGCTCATCTCGGTCCAGTGGGTGCTGTGGGGCTACAGCCTGGCCTTCGGCCCCGACAAGGGCGGCATCATCGGCGGGTTGGAGTGGATTGGCCTGCGCGGCGTCGGCGTGGAGCCGTTCGACGCCTACTCCAAGACGATCCCCCACCAGGTCTTCATGCTCTTCCAGATGATGTTCGCCATCATCACGCCGGCCCTGATCACCGGGGCCTTCGCTGAGCGCAAGAAGTTCTCGGCCTTCATCCTGTTCACCCTGCTGTGGGCGACGCTCGTCTACGACCCGCTGGCCCACTGGGTCTGGGGTGACGGCGGCTGGCTCAAGAAGCTGGGGGCCCTGGACTTCGCCGGCGGTACGGTGGTCCACATCTCTTCCGGCATCTCGGCGCTCGTCTGCGCGCTGATGGTCGGTCGGCGCCACGGCTACGGCCACCAGCCGATGCAGCCCCACAACCTGCCCATGACCGTCATGGGCGCGGGCCTCCTGTGGGTGGGCTGGTTCGGCTTCAACGCCGGCAGCGCGCTGGAGGCCAGCGGGCTCGCCGCCAGCGCCTTCACGGCCACCAACACGGCGGCCGCCGCGGCCGCGCTGGGCTGGATGTTCACCGAGTGGATCAGCCGCGGGAAGCCCACCGTGCTCGGCGCCGCCTCGGGGGCCGTAGCCGGCCTGGTCGCCATCACCCCCGCATCGGGCTACGTGGCGCCGCTGCCCTCGGTGATCATCGGGGCCCTGGCCGGGGTGCTGTGCTACACCGCCTGTAACCTCAAGGCGAAGTTCGGCTATGACGACTCGCTCGACGTCGTGGGGGTCCACGGGGTGGGGGGCACCTGGGGCGCCATCGCCACCGGGCTGTGGGCCTCCAAGGCGGTCAACGAGGCCGGCGGCGACGGGCTCTTCTATGGCAATCCCGGCCAGCTCTGGACGCAGATCGTGGCGGTGCTGGCGACTTACGCGCTGGCCATCGTGATGACGGCCATCATCCTCAAGGTCGTGGATGCGGTCGTCGGCCTCAGGGTGACCGCGGAGGACGAAATGGCCGGGCTGGACCTCTCGCAGCACTCGGAGACGGCCTACACGATGGGGGGCGGCACCTACGGCGAGTTCGCCGGCGGCGGCAGCGCGCTCTCGGAGGCCGTGCGGGCGGCCGAGGCCAAGGCGCGGGTGGCGCACTGAGGCCCGGACGGAGGGCGCCTTGATTTTGTGGCGTTAGTTCACTAAGGTATCTGGACCCGGCGGACGAGGTGGCCCGCCGGGTCCGGCATTGATGACCGACCGCAAAGTTAGAGAGGAGAAGGAGTTCATGACGCCGAAGGATGTCCTCAAGCTGGCCAAGGAGAAAGGCGCCAAGATTGTCGATCTCCGCTTCATCGACCTGCCCGGCCTCTGGCAGCACTTTTCGATACCGGTCTCCGAGTTGAAAGAGGACATCTTCGAGGAGGGCTTGGGCTTCGACGGCTCGTCGATCCGCGGATTCCAGACCATCGACGAGTCCGACATGCTGTTGATCCCGGACCCTGACACGGCCGCGATGGATCCGTTCACGGCGGTGCCCACGCTCGTTCTGATCTGCAACGTGAAAGACCCGGTAACCGGGAAGTGGTACACGCGGGACCCGCGGTACATTGCGCAGAAGGCGGAGGCGTATCTCAAGAAGAGCGGCATCGGCGACACGATTTATATCGGCCCCGAGCTGGAGTTCTTCTTCTTCGACTCGATCCGGTTCGACCAGAACTACCACTCGGGGTACTACTTCATCGACTCCGAAGCCGGCTTCTGGAACTCGGGGAAGGAAGGCACGCCCGAGCAGCCCAACCTCGGCTACAAGCCGCGCTACAAGCAGGGCTACTTCCCGGTCCCGCCAATGGACAAGTTCCAGGACATCCGCTCGGACATGGTCCTGGCGCTGGAGAGCGTCGGCGTCAGGATCGAGGTGCACCACCACGAAGTGGCGACCGCCGGCCAGACCGAAGTCGATATGCGCTACGACACGCTGACCAAGATGGCGGACAAGGTGCTCTGGTACAAGTACTGCGCCAAGAACACCGCGCGGAAGTGGGGGAAGACCGCCACCTTCATGCCGAAGCCGCTCTTCCAGGACAACGGTTCCGGCATGCACACGCATCAGTCGATCTGGAAGAACGGCAAGAACCTCTTCTACGAGCGGGGCGGCTACGCCGATATCTCCAAAACCTGCCTCTACTACATCGGCGGCATCCTCAAGCATGCGCCGGCGCTGCTTGCGCTCATCGCGCCGTCGACGAACTCCTACAAGAGGTTGGTGCCGGGGTACGAAGCCCCGATCAACCTGGTCTACAGCCAGCGCAACCGCTCGGCGTGCGTCCGCATCCCGGTGTACTCGAGATCGGAGGGCGCCAAGCGCATCGAGTTCCGCACACCCGACAACACGTGCAATCCGTATCTGTCATTCTCGGCGTGTCTGATGGCGGGGCTCGACGGCGTCGCCAACAAGATCGATCCCGGCAAGCCGGTGGACAAGGACCTCTACGAGCTGCCGCCGGAGGAGGCGAAGAAGATCAAGCAGCTTCCGGGCTCGCTGGACGTCGTGCTGGACAACCTCGAGAAGTCGCACGACTGGCTGCTCAAGGGCGATGTCTTCACGTCGGACGCCATCGAGACCTGGATCGACTACAAGCGCAAGAACGAGGTCGATCCCGTCCGGCTGCGCCCGCATCCCTGGGAGTTCGCGCTCTACTTCGATATTTAGACGAATCGAAGTCGGGGGGAGCGACCGCCGCTCCCCCCGACACCCCCCACCGGCTTCGATCGTCGATGGCGCGGGCAAAGCCCGCGCTCGAACCGACCGCCCCGGTGACTCCTCGCCGGGCCGTAGCGTTCTCGGAACTGCTGCTCGGGGAAGCGGCAGTCGCGATCGCTCTGCCGCCGGCGCGGGCAGCCCTCGACCCCCGGAGCCCGCCTAAGGCCGCGATTTTTCACTGGCGGCCCCTGGCATCCCACTTGCCCGCCTCTACCCGATGTGAGGAGGACTCCGCGCTGGCGGGTCGCCATCCTGGACGACCACGAACGCTCGCGGGCCGAGCTGCGGGCGGCCATCTCGATGGCCGGAGGCGAGGTCGCCGGTGAGGCTGCGCGCGGCGCCGACACGCTGGCGCTGCTGCGGCGCGCGCGGCCGGACGTCGCGATCTTCGCCGTCGGTCTCTCCGACGGGGACGGCATCGAGGTCCCGGCCCGGGTGGCGGCCACCGAGGGCTGTCCGGTGGTTCTCTTCACCAGCCGCTCCGGCGACGATCTCGTCGAGCGGGCGCGCACCGCGGGCGTCATGGCGTATCTCCTCAAGCCGCTCCGCCCCGCGGAGCTGGCCCCTACCCTCGATCTCGCGATCGCCCGCTTCCGGGAGGCGCGGGCGCTCGAGCGACGGCTGGAGGACCGGAAGATCATCGAGCGGGCCAAGGGCACGCTGATGGCCCGCTACGGGCTCTCGGAAGACGACGCCTTCCGCCGGCTGCGCCGCGCAGCGATGGACACCCGCCGGCCGATGGTCGAGATCACCCGCGCCCTGCTCGTGTCGGAGTCGCTGGCCAAGGACGTGGTCACCGAATAGCCCGCGCCCCTCTCCTCGATCTCGGTACCAATGGCGGCGACGTGTCTCCGGAGTGGCGCCCGCGCGCCGTTTCCGTTACACTCGACGGCGATCGGTCATGTTCAACCTCATCCCGCGGGAAGTCCGCTTCTTCGACCTCTTCGAGCAGCAGTCCCAGCACATCATCCGGGCCGCCGGCCTCCTGCATGAGCTGGTCCACAACTTCGCCGACGCCCGGGCCAAGGCCTACGCGATCAAGGAGGTCGAGCACCAGGGCGACCAGATCACCCACGAGGTGGTCAAGCGCCTGAACACGACCTTCATCACCCCCATCGACCGCGAGGACATCCACGCGCTGGCCACGCGGCTCGACGACGTGCTCGACTACATCGAGGCGGCGGCCGAGCGGCTGGTCGTCTACCGGATCAAGGAGCCGACCTCGGCCTGCCGGGCGATGGCGGAGGTGATCGTCACCATCGTGCAGTCGATGGACCGGGCGATCCGCTGCCTGCGCACGATGGATCCCGCCTTCCACGAGCACGCCGTCGAGGTCAACCGGCTCGAGAACAGCGCCGACAACCTGCTGCGCGACAGCCTGGCCGCCCTCTTCGACGAATCCAGCGACCCCATCGAGGTCATCAAGTGGAAGGAAATCTACGAGACGATGGAGATCATCACCGATCGCTGTGAGGACGTCGCCAACGTCATCGAGGGGATCATTCTGAAGATGGCTTGATGCTGACCGTCATCGCGCTCATCGCCCTCGTCGCGCTGATCTTCGACTTCATCAACGGCTTTCACGACGCCGCCAACTCCATCGCCACCGTGGTCTCGACCCGCGTGCTCACTCCGCTGCAGGCGGTCTTCTGGGCGGCCTTCTTCAACTTCGTGGCGGCGTTCGGCTTCGGCGTGAATGTCGCCAAGACCGTGGGGAAGGGCGTGGTCGAGGCCAACATCGTCGACCACTGGGTGATCCTGGCCGGGCTGCTCGGCGCCATCGCCTGGGACCTGATCACCTGGTACTACGGCCTGCCCACCAGCTCCTCTCATGCGCTGATCGGCGGTTTCGCCGGGGCGGCCGTCGTGAAGGCGGGGGTCGGATCTCTGATCGCGGCCGGCCTGATCAAGATCGGCATCTTCATGATCCTGGCGCCCGTGATCGGTCTCACGGCGGGCTTCGGCTTGATGCTGGTGACGGTGTGGGTCTTCCGGCGCGCGACCCCCGGCCGGGTAGACTGGCTCTTCCGGCGCCTGCAGCTCCTCTCGGCCGCCGCCTACAGCCTCGGCCACGGCACCAACGACGCCCAGAAGACGATGGGGATCATCTCGGTGCTGCTCTTCTCGTCCGGCTATCTCGGCGGCGAGTTCTACGTGCCCTTCTGGGTCGTCCTGGCGGCGCATGCCGCGATGGGGCTCGGCACACTGTCCGGCGGCTGGCGCATCGTGAAGACGATGGGCATGCGCATCACCAAGCTCCGCCCGGTCGGCGGATTCTGCGCCGAGACGGCGGGCGCGATCACGCTGATCGGCACCGCGGTGGCGGGCATTCCAGTCAGCACGACCCACACGATCACCGGGGCCATCATGGGCGTCGGCTCGCTCCAGCGCTTTTCCGCGGTGCGCTGGGGCGTTGCGGGGCGCATCGTGTGGGCCTGGATCGTCACCATTCCCGCCTCGGCGCTGATCGCGGCGGCCTCCTGGCTCCTTCTGCGTCTGGCCGGCGCGTAGTACACTCTCGCGCCGGCGACACCCAACGTCAGGGGAGGGGGCCATGGCCGAGACGATCCAACTGGTCGACTACTTCTACGTCGAAGCTCCGGACAAACCCGGCGAGGCCTTGCGGCTGCTGAGCCAATTGCGGCGAGCCGGGGTCAACCTGCTGGCCTTCTCGGGCTTTCCGAAAGGCAAGCGTTCGCAGCTGGACTTCATCCCCGCCGATCCGGCCGCCTTCCGGGCCGCGGCCACGGCCGGCAAGTGGAGGCTGAAAGGCCCCAAGAAGGGGTTCCTCGTCCAGGGCGACGACCGCGTCGGCGCGGTCGCCGACGTGCTGGGGAGACTGGCGGCGGCGAAGATCAACGTCACCGCCACCGACGCCGTCTGCGCCGGCGCCGGCCGCTACGGCGTGATCCTCTGGGTCAAGCCCCGCGACCTCAAGCGCGCCGCTCAGGCCCTCGGGATCGGCTAGTGCCGTTCCAACTATTCGCGCCTAGGAAGGCACCGTGTACGTCGTTCGTGGACAGATTTAGTATCAACAAGTTGGAACGGCACTAGGACGCGGCGCGTTTCCGTCGAGTTCGGGACGAGATCGGCGCTCGCATTCGGCACTGGGCCGCGCCCGGGGCTGAGCGCCCGCTGCCGGGGCGGCGTATGCTCGGGGCATGGCGTTCGCCGACCTCGCCCTCCTGCTGGCGAACGCCGTCTACGCGACCTCGTACGTCGCCACCCGCGTGGTCCTCGACGCGGTGCCTCCGGCGACGCTGGCGCTGCTCCGGCTGCTGGTCGGCGCGCTGATCCTCGTCCCCCTGGCCTGGCGGACGCCGTGGACGGGGCCGGTGACCCGCGCCGATCAGTGGCGGATGGCGGCGATGGGCGTCGCGGGATTCGCGGGGGCGTTCGCCTTCGCCCACTGGGGCCTGGCCCGCTCGACGGCGACCAACGCCGCGCTCCTCATCGCCGTCGAGCCGCTCACGCTGCTCCTGCTCGGGCCGGCGCTGCTCGGCGAGCGCCTGGCCCGGAGCGAACGGGCCGGCGCCGCCTGCGCCCTCACCGGCGCCGCCCTCGTCGTCGTCAACGGGCTCCCCGGCGTCACCGAGCGGCTCGTGCCCCACTGGCGCGGCGACCTCTTGCTCGTGCTCTCGGGCGTCGCCTACGCCGCCTACTCGCTGCTCGGCCGGCCCGTGCTGGCGCGACATCCCGCGCTGCCCGTGACGGCGCGCTCGATCCTCTGGGGGATCCCGATGCTCGTGCCGCTGGCGCTCGTGGAGTGGATGGGCGGGCGCCGTCCGGTCTGGACGGCCGGGGCCCTGCTCGGCGCGCTCCACCTCGCCGTGGTGATCACGGCGCTCGGCTACCTCGTCTGGAACTGGGCCCTCGAGCGCGTGACGGCCTCCCACGCCGCGATCTTCCTCAACGTCCAGCCCGTCCTGGGCGCGCTGCTGGGCGTCACGCTGCTGGGTGAGCCGCTGACCGTGTTCACGCTCGGCGGCGGGGCGCTGGTCGTGGCCGGGCTCGTTCTGACTGTGCGGTCCGGTGTGGCCGGGGCGGTATACTCGTAAACGTGCCTGAGCCCCGCCGCTATCAGCTGCAGAGCGAAGCCGCCAATCGAGTGATTTCGAACTTGCTCGATGCCGCCGGCGTGCCGCCGGACCGGCGCGGCTACTTCCAGCAGATGCTGACGACCGTGCTCAAGCTCCACGAGGATGGCGCCTCGTCCGGTGACCTCAAGATCACCAACGCCGCGCTCAAGGAGCTGCGCTACGGCTACAAGGTCTTCGCGCCTTACCGCGACGTCCGCAAGGTGACGGTCTTCGGCTCGGCGCGCACGCCGGGGGAGGAGCCGGCGGCCACCGCGGCGAAGGAGTTCGGCCGGCGGATGGTGGAGGCGGGCTGGATGGTGGTCACCGGCGCCGGCGCCGGCATCATGGGCGCCACCCAGGAGGGCGCTGGCGCCGAGCGCAGCTTCGGCCTCAACATCCGGCTGCCCTTCGAGCAGGAAGCCAACCCGTGGATCGCCTCCGACCCGAAGCTGATCAGCTTCAAGTATTTCTTCACGCGGAAGCTGTTCCTGGTGAAGGAGGCGAGCGCCGTCGCCCTCTTCCCGGGCGGCTTCGGCACCATGGACGAGACCTTCGAGCTGCTCACCCTCATTCAGACGGGCAAGTCGGCGATCGTCCCCGTGGTGCTCGTCGAGGCGGGGCCCAAGCCGTACTGGTGGATCTGGAACCGCTGGATCGGCGCCACGCTGGTGGAGCGGGGGCTGATCGAGGCCGAGGACGCCGGCCTCTACCGCATCGTGGACACCGTCGGGGATGCCGTGGAGGAGATCCTCGGCTTCTACCGCGTCTTCCACTCGTCGCGGATCGTGGGCGACAACCTGGTGTTCCGCCTCCAGCGCCCGCTGACCGATGCCGAGCTGGGCGAGCTCCAGCGGCGCTTCGAGGACATCCTGAAGGGGCCCGTGGACCAGACGGCCGGACCGGTGCCGCAGGAGCTGAACGAGTTTCCCGATCTGCCGCGCCTGAGCCTGCCGTTCAACCGCACGTCCTACGGGCGGCTGCGCCAGCTCATCGACTTCATCAACGGGCTGCGCGGTCCCGGGGACGTCGCCCCGAGCCCACCGAGCCCCGGCCTCTTGCCTCCCCAGTAGTCGCTCCGCCGGGCCGGGTGAGGCGGGGGGCTGTGGCGCCCTCGGAGACCCGTTCCCGCCGCTGGGGTATGTCCACGCGGGTCGATGGAGGAGCGCTGGGCGGAGCCGCCGCGAGGCGCGTGGTCGAGGAGGGCGCCGCAGCCCGCCGCCTCACTCCGGCTCCGGGCGCTCCTCCATCGTCTGGCACTCGGTGCAGATCCAGGTGCGCAGGACGACCTTGGTGCGATCGTCGCGGCGGAGCGTCCAGGGGATCAGGGCGGGGCGCCCGCAGTGCGGACAGCGCTCCGGCCTCGCGCCGGGCGGAACCTCCGACGGCAGCCACGGAACCTTCGCCCCCATCGCCGTCGGATCATAGCACGCGCGAAGGAACACGGTTCGAGCGCGAGCGCGATGATGTCACGCGCGCTGACGGGCCGCGTTCGAGCGCGGGCTTCGCCCGCGCAACCCTGCCTGGGGGGAGGCTTCGGAGGGGGCCGTGCAGGCCCCCTCCGACTCAAACGCGCGGATCGAGGGCGTCGCGCAGGCGGTCGCCCACCAGGTTGATGGCGAGCACGGTCATCAATATGGCCAGGCCCGGAAACGTGGGCAGCCACCAGGCCACCGTGACGAAGTCCCGGCCGAGCGCGATCATCTGGCCCCACGTCGGGTACGTACGGCCGCTGCCGACGCCCAAGAACGACAGCGCGGCCTCCTGCAGGATGGCCTGAGCCACCTGCAGCGTCGACAGCACGGTGATGGACGAGAAGGTGTTGGGCAGCACGTGGCGCACGAGCGTGCGGGTCGAGCCGAGCCCCAGGGCCCGCGCGGCCTCGATGAAGTCCTTCTCCCGCAGGGCCAGCACCTCGGCCCGCACGACGCGGGCGTAGCGCTCCCAGCCGGTCAGGCCGAGGACCACGATGATGGTGACCAGGCTGGGGCCCAGCGCGG
Organism: Candidatus Methylomirabilota bacterium; assembly: GCA_036001065.1. Taxonomy (NCBI): domain Bacteria; phylum Methylomirabilota (SeqCode); species Candidatus Methylomirabilota bacterium. The sequence goes on along the minus strand of DASYUQ010000126.1, from coordinate 87,892 downwards.
CCACGAAGGCCAGGGCCAGCAAGAGCTGGGGGAACGAGAGCGTGACGTCGACGACGGTCATGATGACGGTGTCGACCCGGCCGCCGACGTAGCCGCTGAGCAGGCCGAGGGCCACGCCCAGGACTAGGCTCACGACCACGGCCGAGACGCCGACCAGGAGCGAGAGGCGTGCGCCGTGGATGATCCGGCTGAGGATGTCACGCCCCACCTGATCCGTGCCGAGCACGTGGGCGGAATGTCCGCCCGCCGCCCACACCGGCGGCGAGAAGCGACGGATGAGGCTCTGCTTGGCCGGATCGTGCGGAGCCACCCAGGGCGCCGCCAGGGCGGCGCCGACCACGACGAGGAGGATGACGCCCCCGGCCAGCGCCATCGGATTGCGGGCCAGCTTGCGCCAGGCCCGCGACCGCTCGCGCGTTTGCGGCGCCGCTGCGGGCAGGCCGAGGCTTTCCTGGGGCAGGGTGCCGACGGCCATCGCGCCTACCGGACCCGGATCTGGGGGTTCAGGTAGATGTAGAGCATGTCGACGACGAAGTTGACGGCGACAATGATCATGGCCAGGAAGAAGACGGCGGCCTGCACCACGGGGAAATCGAGCTGGCGGATGGAGCTCACGATCAGGCGGCCGACGCCGGGCACGGCGAACACACTTTCGGTGATGACGGCGCCGCCGAGGAGCAGGCCGAACTGCAGGCCAGCCACCGTCACCAGCGGGAGCGCCGCGTTCTTGAGCGCGTGCCGGAGGATCACCACCCACTCGGAGACCCCTTTGGCTCGCGCCGTCCGCACGTAGTCGAGGTGGACGACTTCCAGCATGCTGGAGCGGACGATGCGCAGGAGGAGGGGCGCCGAGAACGTCCCCAGGGTGATGGCCGGGAGCACCACCGCCGACCAGCTCTCCCAGCCCGAGACCGGCAGGACCCGCCACTGGACGGCGAAGAGGAGGATCAGCATGATTCCGGTCCAGAACACGGGCATCGACTGACCCAGGAACACCACCACGGTGGCCACGTGGTCGACCAGGGAGTTCCGGCGGACGGCGCTGTAGATCCCCACGGGCACAGCCACCGCCAGGGCCAAGGCCATGGCCAGCACGGTGAGCGTCAGGGTCGCCGGCATGCGCTCGAGCACCAGGGGCAGGGCCGGCGTGCGGTGAAAGAAGGAGTTGCCGAAATTGCCGGTCGCCACGTTGCCGAAGAATCTCAAGAATTGAATGGCCAGCGGATCGTCGAGCCCCAGCGCCTGACGGAGGACCACCCGGTCGGCCTCGGGCGCCTCCGGCATCACCAGCGAGACCGGGTCGCCGCTGGCGTGCAGGATCGAGAAGGTCACGAGCGAGACGCCGAGGCACACCACCAGCAGGCGGATGACCCGGCGCACGAGCAGAGCCGTCACCGCGCTGCCAACTCCCTCATGCCCGCGGCGGCTGGCGGGCCCTCTCTACCGCTTCGGCCTGGCGTCGAACAGCCACAGCCACTCATCGCCGCGGGCCTGGTACTCGACCCTCTTGGACACGCCGAGCGTATCGAACTGGTGGAAGAGGAAGATGCTCGGCGCCTCCTCCTTGATCAGCCGCTGGATCTGCGAGTACGTTCGCTTCCGCACGGCCTGATCGACGGTCGAGCGGGCCTGATCGACGAGCTGGTCGAGCCCCTCGACGCGGATATACCACTTGCCGACCCAGCCACCCGGCTCGGTGTGGTAGAGCGGGTGCAGAATGGCATCGGCGTCGAACACCGAGTAGTAGCCCCAGCTCCCGTAGTAACCATGGGTCGCCTTGCCCTCTCCCTGGAAGTACTTGTTCCAGGCCGGGCCCGGGTCCCACATCCTGGCGTTGGTCCGGATCCCCACGTCGGTCAGCATCTGGGTGATGGCCTCGAAGACCGGACGGAACTCCACGAAGGAGCTGTGCAGCGTGATGTCGACTCCGTTCGGGTATCCGGCCTGGGCCAGGAGCGCCTGGGCCTTCTTGGGATCGTACGCGTAAGGGGTCACCGAGGCGTCGTAGCCGAACACCGCCGGGTGGACGACGGTCGGCACCACGCGGCCGAGCCCCGCCATCATCTTCTGCACGATCGCCTCGCGGTCGATCGCGTAGTTCGCCGCCTGGCGCACGAGCTTCCGGTTGAACGGCTCCGTCCGCATGTCGAGGTGGACGTAGTGCGTGCGGAGGATCGGCGCCGAGCTGATGGACGTCTGCGGGTGGGCCTTGAGGTCGGGCACGAGATCGGCGGAGACGTTGCGAATGATGTCGACGCCGCCGGTCTTCAGCTCCGCGACCTGGGTGGCCACCTCGGGGATGCCCCGGATGGTCAGGTGCTTGAAGGCCGGCTTGCCGCGCCAGTGCTGGTCGAAGGCCTCCAGGCGGATGTGGTGGCCGCGCTTGTACTCGAGGAGCTTCCAGGGGCCGGTGCCCACCGTGGCCGACTCGCCGAAGGCCTGATCGCCGACCTTCTCGATGTGCTGCTTGGGCACGATGGGGAAGAAGACCAGCCGCTCCAGGAGGAGCGGGAAGGGTTTGTCGGTCACGATGTGGATGGTGTCGGGATTGACGATCCGGACCTCCTTGATGGCCCGGATGTTGCCGTACTGGGGCGAGCGCTTCTTTTCCTTGCCCGGTTCGGTCACGCGATCGAACGAGTACTTCACGTCCTCGGCGGTCATGGTGTCGCCGTTGTGGAATTTGACGCCCTTGCGCAGCTTGACCTCCCACACCGTGTCGCTGAGCGCCTTCCAGGAGGTGGCGAGCGACGGCTCGTACTCGAGCTTGGCGTTCTTGTGCAGCAGCGAGTCGAACATGTTGATGTTGATCAGGATCCCGACCCGCTCGAAGTGCATGTGGGGGTCCAGGGTGTCGATGATGGAGACCAGCGCGACCGTGAGCGTGTCCTTGGATTGGCCCGGGGCCGAAACGGCGGCGGTGGCGAGGATCGCCAGGGCCAGGACCATCACGAAGGCTCGTTTCATGGCGGTTTCCTCCTAGGGGGTGCCGCACCGTATACCACGTTCGGTAGGTCCCCTGCCAGCCCTGCGAGTACAATGGCGCCATGAGGCGGTTCCGGATCGGGCTCGCCCAGATCAATCCCACCGTGGGGGATTTCGAGGGGAACGTCCGGAAGATCCTGGAGGGGGTGGAGCGGAGCCGGCAGCTGGGTTGCGCCCTGGTGGCCTTCCCCGAGCTGGCCATCCCCGGCTACCCGCCGGAAGACCTGGTCTTCAAGCCGGCCTTCATCGAAGCCAACTTGCGGTCGCTGGACGAGGTGACGCGCGCCAGCCGCGGCCTCACCGTGGTCGTCGGTTTCATCGACCGGCGCGACGACGTCTTCAACGCTGCCGCCGTCCTGCACGACGGGCAGCTGGCGGGGATCTATCACAAACAGTACCTGCCCAACTACGGCGTCTTCGATGAGGACCGCTATTTCCAGGCCGGCACCGAGACGCCCGTCTTCACCCTGGGCGACACCACGTTCGCCGTGAACATCTGCGAGGACATCTGGTATCCGGCAGGGCCGGCCACGGCGCAGGCGCTGGCCGGCGCCGAGCTCGTGGTCACCATCAACGGCTCGCCCTACCACGCCGGCAAGGCCCACTTCCGGGAGAAGATGGTCGCCACCCGCGCGGCGGACGACCTGGTGTGCATGGCCTTCCTGAATATCGTGGGCGGCCAGGACGAGCTGGTCTTCGACGGAGCCAGCCTCATCGTGAACGAGCGGGGAGACGTGGTGGCGCGGGGCCGCCAGTTCGAGGAGGATTTCGTCGTCGCCGATCTCGATCTCGACGCCGTCTTCCGCGCGCGCCTGCACGATTCCCGCCGCCGTAAGGAGAAGCTCCGGGCCGGGGGGCAGGTCACGCGGGTGGCGCTGGCCCCCCTGGCCCCGCCCGCGACGCTCCCGGCGCTGACGCCGCGGGAGGTGCCGACGCTGGCGCCCGTCGCCGAGATCTTCCAGGCGCTGGTGCTGGGTACGCGCGACTACGTGCGGAAGAACGGCTTCAAGCGGGTGGTGATCGGGCTCAGCGGGGGGATCGACTCCTCGCTGGTCGCCGCCATCGCGGTGGAGGCGCTCGGCAAGGAGAACGTCGCCGGCGTGACGATGCCCTCACCGTACTCTTCCGCCGGCACCCGGGGCGACGCCCGCCGGCTGGCCAAAAACCTCGGAATCGAGTTCCTCACCCTGCCGATCAGCGACATCTTCCGGGCCTACAAGCGGGCGCTGGCCAAGCCCTTCAAGGGGCTGCGGGAGGACGCGGCCGAGGAGAACATCCAGGCGCGCATCCGCGGGACGCTGCTCATGGCCCTCTCGAACAAGTTCGGCTGGCTCGTACTCACGACCGGCAACAAGAGCGAGATCGGCGTGGGCTACTCCACGCTCTACGGCGACATGGCCGGCGGCTTCGCCGTGATCAAGGACGTGCCGAAGACGCTCGTCTACGAGGTCGCCCGCCACGTCAACGAGCGCGCCGGCCGCAACCTGATCCCCGAGAGCGTCTTCACCCGGGCGCCGTCGGCGGAGCTGCGCCCGGACCAGACGGACCAGGACACGCTGCCGCCGTACCCCGTGCTGGACGCGATCCTCGAAGCCTACGTGGAGGAAGACCGGCGGGTCGCCGACATCGTCGCGCTGGGCTTCGACGCGGAAACGGTGGGCAAGGTCGTCCGCATGGTCGACGGCAACGAGTACAAGCGGCGCCAGGGGCCCATCGGGGTCAAGATCACCCCGCGAGCCTTCGGGCGCGACTGGCGACTGCCGATCGTCAACCGCTTCCGCCAGAGCTAGTGCCGTTCCAACTATTCGCGCCTAGTGCCGTTCCAACTATTCGCGCCTCGGAAGGCACCGTGTACGTCGTTCGTGGACAGATTTAGTATCAACAAGTTGGAACGGCACTAGGCTTGGAGGGGGGCCTCGCCCCCATTCCAAACCTCCCCCCGGATTCGATCGCGCGGCCGCTCGGAAGAGGTAGGCGCCGACGCCGTCGTCCGCGTAGGATTGAGACAGGCCCGAATTTTAAGGGACCCAAGGAGTCCGGCATGCAGAGTGACGCAGACGATGCGAGTGCCCGGGGCCGCTGGGCGTGGCTGGGGAAGCTGCTGGTGCCGGTGGCCATCGGGGGGCACGTGCTGTTCTACGACGTGCTGCCGGCGCTGCTGGCCTGGGTGGTCGGCTCGGCCGAGGGGCTCGACCTGTTCGTGGGCCTCGACAATCCCTCGCTCCGCCGCCTGGCCGGGCTGGGGCTGTTTCTCAGCGCGGTGGCCGCGATCATCACGGCCGAGAGCGTCACGCGGCTAGCCCGCCCGTTCAGCCTCGCGCACTACCTAGCGACGGTCGCCGTCATGGGCGTCGCGCTCTTTCCCTCGCTGGCGGACTGGCACCGGATACGTCCCGGGCTGACTCCTGACCAATTCGCCATCGTCCAGGCGTACTGTTACCTGGTGCTGAAGGTGACGGTCGGCATCCTGATCGGGGCGACGGTGAGCTGGATCCTCCTGGCCCAGCCTCTGTCCTATTCGCCCAAGCCGTACTACACGCGCAAGTAACCGTCGCCGCCCGGACGCCGGGGACGGGCTGAGCGAGGGTAGGGGGCCCGGTCCCGGCGCGGGTAGAGCTAGCCCGGCACACCCTCCATCTGGAGCGCGTAGAGGCGCCGGTACACGCCATCGCGCGCCAGCAGCTCGTCGTGCCGCCCCACCTCGGCGATCCGGCCCTCGTGGATGACGACGATCCGGTTCGCGTTGCGCACCGTCGCCAGCCGGTGGGCGATGACGAGCACCGTGCGGCCCCGCATCAGCTCGGCCAGCGCCTGCTGCACCATGAACTCGCTCTCGGCATCGAGATCCGACGTCGCCTCGTCGAGGATCAGGATCGGCGGGTTCTTGAGGAACGCGCGCGCGATCGCCACGCGCTGGCGCTGACCGCCGGAGAGGCGGACGCCGCGCTCGCCGACGACGGTGTCGTAGCCGTCCGGGCAGGCCACGATGAAGTCGTGGGCGTGCGCCTGGCGCGCCGCCCGCACCACGTCCTCGACCGCCGCGTCGGGCCGGCCGTAGGCGATGTTGTAGTGGATCGTGTCTCTGAAGAGAAAGATGTCCTGGGTCACCAGCCCGATCTGGGCGCGAAGGGAGGCCTGGGTGACGTCGCGCAGGTCGTGGCCGTCGATGACGATCCGCCCTGTCGTCACGTCGTAGAAACGCGGCAGCAGGTCCATGAGCGTCGACTTGCCGGCGCCACTCATGCCGACCAGGGCCAGGACCTCCCCCTTCCGGACCGTGAGCGAGATCTCCTTGAGCGCGAGGTCGTCGGAGTCCGAGTAGCGGAAGCCGACGTTCTCGAAGGCGATCTCGCGTCCGAATCCGGTGAGGGTGACGGCGTTCGGCTTGTCGGTGATGGCCGGCGGCTGGTCGATGATCTCGAAGACCCGCTCCACCGAGGAGGTCGTCTGCTGGACGGAGTTCAGGGCGCGGGACAGCCGACGGACCGGGCCATAGAGCATGATGACGGCGGCGGTGAAGGAGAAGAACGTGCCGGGCGTCATGTGGCCCTCGATGACGCGGTAGCCGCCGTACACCAGGGCGGCGACGATGCCCAGGGCTCCGACGATCTCCATCAGCGGCTCGCTCAGCTCGTCGGTCTGGACGTTCTTGAGCGAGAGATCCAGCAGGCGCCGGTTCAGGCCGTCGAAACGCTCTTGCTCGTGACGCTCGCGGCCGAAGGCCTTGACGATCTTGGTGCCCGCGAAGGCTTCGTGGAGGAGCACGGCCAGCTCGGCGATCCGCTCCTGGGCGCGCTTGTTGATCCGGTAGAGCCGGCGGCCGATGAGCCGGACGACCAGGCCGATGAAGGGGAACGCGATGACGGCGGCCAGGGTCAGCAGCCACTCCCGGGCGAACATCACCACCAGCAACGCGACGACGGTGGCCACCTGGCGGACGGCCATCACCAGCATGCTCGATGACAGGCGGGCCAGGCGCTGGACGTCGTTGAGGATGCGCGACATCAGGTCGGCGGAGTGGAGCCCCGTGAAGAAGGCCAGCGGCATGCTCTGGATGTGCGTGTAGAGGTCGCGGCGCAGGCGGGCCACGACCTTCTCCCCCACGGCCGCCATGAGATACGATTGTAGATAACGGGCGATCCCCTTCACGATGTACGCGCCCACCAACGCCAGCGGTACCAGCTTGAGCATCAACAGGTCGCGCTTGATGAAGATCTCGTCCATGGCCGGCTTGACCAGCCACGCGATGGCGCCGTCCATCGCGGCCACCACGAGCGCCAGCAGGCCGCCCACCGCCAGCATCGGCACGTGGGGTCGCACGTACGGCCGGAGGCGGCGGTAGGGGCCGAGCACCGACCTCACGCCGGGCACCGTTCGGCGACCAGCTTCCGGTAGAGCGCCTCGGTGGCGTCGAGCTTGGCCCGCGTCGAGAACTTCGCCTCCACCAGCCGCCGTCCGGCCCGCGCCGTCTCGCGCCGAAGCCCGGGGTTCTCGATCATCCGCACCATGGCCCCGGCCAGGGCGTCCGGATTCCGCGGCGGCACCAGGAGCCCCGTCCGCTCGTGGCTCACGAGCTCCGGGATTCCCTCGATGTCGGTGCCGATCACCGGCGTCTCGACGGCGAGCGCCTCGCGCAGGCTCCCGGCCAGGCCCACGCCGGCATAGGGGACCTCCACGCAGCAGTCGCTGGCGGCCAGGATCTGCGGGATGTCCTCGCGATATCCCCAGGCGTGGACCCGCCCCTCCAGCCGGCGCTGCCGCGCGCGGTCGAGCAGCGCCTCCGGGCGTCGTGCGCCCACGATGAGCAGTCGCGCCTGGGGGGCGCGGGCCGCCACCTCCGCCATCGCGTCGATCACGTCGTCGTTGCCCTTCCAACTCCTGACGCCGATCTGCGTGAAGAGGAAGTGCTCCGGCCCCAGCTCCAGCGCGCGCCGGATCCCGCTGCCGTCCACCTGGGGGCGGAAGCGGTCGGTGTCCGTGCCCGAGTAGATCACGTGGATCTTCTCGGACGGTACGCCCGCAGCGACGAGCCCGCGCTTGATCGACTGGCAGACGGCGACGATCGCCGTCACCCGCTTCGTCGTGTAGCCGAGCCGGTTGAAGGAGTCGAGCGGGAAGCTCACGCCGCGGTTCAGGACGAGCACGGGGATGCGGACGAAGAGCCCCGCCAGGAGGGCCAGCGTCCGGGCCTTGCCCTTCTGGGCGTGGACCACCTGGACGCGGTGCTGGCGGAGGATCCGCACGAGCTGGCGCACCGAGCGGAGGTCCACCTCCGAGGACATCGGCAGCGGGTAATAGGGGATGGCGGCTTCGCGCGTCTGGGTGGCCCAGGTCTCGCTCGGGCGCGTGGCCACGATCACCTCGTGCCCGCGCTGCTTGAGTCCCCGCGCCAGCTCGCGCAGCTGGATGGCGGCCCCCGTGAAGTAGTCCGCCTTGGGGTAGAGCTGGAGGATGTGCAGCGTGGTCACGCGCGCGTCAGCCGGCGAAGAACGCCCGCACCGCCGCCACCACCCTGTCGATCTCCTCATCGGTGTGTTGCGACGACATCGGCAGCGTGAGGATCTCCTGGACCAGGCGCTCGGTGTGGGGGAGGGCGGGCGGGCGGAAGCGGGCGACCGCGGGCTGGCGGTGCGTGGGCACCGGATAGTGGACGCCGGTCTGGATGCTCCGGTCCTTGAGGAACGTGGCGAGCTTGTCGCGCCGGTCGGAGCGAACGACGTAGAGGTGGTAGACGTGGCGGGCGTGCTCGCGCTCGGCCGGCGTGACCAGCGGCAGCCCGGCCAGTCCCTCGGCGTAGCGCGCGGCCAGCGAGCGGCGGCGGTCGTTCATGGCCTCGAGCCGGCCCAGCAGCACGCGCAGCGCCGCCGCTTGCAACTCGCTGAAGCGGAGATTGAACCCGACCTCGACATGAACGTCCTTGTTGAGCCGCCCATGATCGCGCAGGCGCCGGCAGCGGGCCGCGGTCTCGTCGTCGTTCGTCAGCACCACGCCGCCGTCGCCCATCGCCGGCAGGTTCTTCGACGGGTAGAAGGAAAAGGCGGCGGCGCGGCCGAAGCCGCCGACCCGTCGCCCGTCCCACGCCGCGCCCTGGGCCTGGGCACAGTCCTCCAGGATCCACAGGCCGTGCCGCGCCGCCACGTCCTGCACGGCCGGCAGATCCACCGGCTGGCCGTAGAGGTGCACCGGGACGATGCCCACCGTGCGGGAGGTGATCTTCGCCGCCGCGTCCTTCGGGTCCAGCGCGTACCAGTCGTCGACCTCCACGAACACCGGGGTGGCGCCGGCGAAGCAGATCGCCTCGATCGTCGGGAAGGCCGAGTGCGACGGGGCCAGGATCTCGTCACCGGCCTTCACGTCCAGGGCCCGGAGGCTCATCCAGAGCGCCGCCGTCCCCGAACTGGTGAGCACCGCGTGCGTGGTGCCGGCGTGACGGGCCAGCTCGATCTCGAGCGCGCGGCACTGGGGACCGAGGACGTACTGGCGGGAATCGATGGCGGCCAGGACGGCGTGCTTGATCTCGTCGTCGACGGGGGGACGCGAAAGCGGAATCATGCCGGAGGGCCTCCCTGCAGCCGCTGGTACTGCCCGCGATAGTAGAGGAGGGGGTCGCCGGTGCCGATCACGGCGCGCTCGACGCGCCCCACGAAGATGGTGTGATCCCCCGCGACGTGGGTGGAGACCGTGACGCACTCGATGTGGGCCAGGGCCGCGTCGATGAGGGGCAGCCCCAGCGGGCTCAGGTGGTGGAGCACCCCGTCGAACTTGTCCAGGCGCGTCGAGGCGAACCGCCGCGACAGCGCCTCCTGATTCGTCGCCAGTACGTTGACCGCGAAGCGGCCGCTCTCGCGGAGGGCCGGGTAGCTCTGCGACTTGTGGTCCACGCACACGAGCACGAGCGGCGGTTCGAGCGAGAGTGAGGCGAAGGAGCTCACCGTCAGCCCCGTGGGACGGGCGTCCGCGTCACAGGTGGTGACCACGGTGACGCCGGTGGCGAAATGGCCGAGCACGCGGCGGAAATCGTCGGGACCGATCACCGGAATTTCATAACAGGTCGACCCCGGGAATGCAAGATTGGCGGGCATAAACGAGGGCGGACCCTGGCAGGTCCGCCCTCGCCGGGGGGGAGGGCGTTACGATGACCGTCTTCGGCAGGCGCCGAAAGACTGGCCGTGGTGAGGACCAGGCAAACTCTGTTCCATCCTCGAAAGCTCGAAATATCGCGACGTCACGCCCCGGAGTCCCGGGCGCCGTGGGTCGGCGCGCGCCCAAAGTGGGAAGATCCCTTCCCATTTCCCGCGATTTGCGTGCGATGGCCGGTGCGGTATAGTGGCGCGTATGGTGAGTGAGCAGGCCGTTCTCGACGCGCTCCGCGGCGTCAAAGACCCCGCCGACCAGAAGGACATCGTTGCCCTCGGGCTGGTCAGGGACCTCCGCGTCCAGGACGGTGAGGTATCGTTCACGCTCGCGTTCACTACCCAGCCGCCCACCGCGAAGGCGGCCCTGCACAGCCAGGCCTCGAAGGCCGTCGGGCAAGTGCCGGGCGTGGCCAGCGTCCACGTGAAGATGGGCGGCGGCGCGCAGGCGACGAGACCGGCCCCGGCGGCGCCGCCAGGGCGGCCGCCCGAGTTGATCCCCGAGGTCAAGCACACCATCGCGGTCTCGTCGGGCAAGGGTGGTGTCGGCAAATCCACGGTGGCCGTCAATCTCGCCATCGCTCTGAGGGCGAGGGGGGCGGCCGTGGGCCTCATCGACGCCGACGTGTACGGGCCGGACGTCCCGCTCATGCTGGGGTCGCGCGGTCGTCCGGGCATGTTCGAGAATCGCATCATCCCCGTCGAGGCGCACGGGCTGAAGATGATGTCGATCGGCCTGCTGGTGCAGGAGCGCGAGCCCCTCGTCTGGCGGGGGCCGATGATCCACTCCTTCATCCAGCAGATGCTCAAGGACGTGCTGTGGGGCGCGCTCGATTACCTCGTGTTCGACATGCCCCCTGGCACCGGGGACGCCCAGCTCTCGCTGTCGCAGGTCATTCCGCTCTCGGGGGTGGTGATGGTGACGACGCCGCAGGAGGTGGCGTTGCTCGACGTGCGCAAGGCGATCGGCATGTTCCAGCGGCTCAACGTGCCGATCCTGGGAGTCGTGGAGAACATGAGCTCCTTCGCCTGCCCCCGCTGCGGCGAGCACACGAGCATCTTCGGCGACACCGGCGGCCAGCGTCTGAGCGACGAGTACGGGGTGCCGCTGCTGGCGCGCCTGCCGCTCGATCCGGAGACGCGAATCGGCGGAGACGAGGGCCTCCCCATTGCGCTCCGGCGGCCGGACTCCACTCAGGCCGGCGCGTTTCGCGATCTGGCCGCCGCGGTCGTCCGGCGCCTCGAGGAGCTGGCGCCGCTGAAGTCGCTGCCCAAGATCGGCTGAGGCCGGAGCGGCTCGGCCTCCCGATGTCGGCGTTCCCGTCGGCCCCACCCGCCGGCCCCGCGGCGAGCCTGGTCCTGCCGATCTTTCCGCTGCCCGACGCCACGTTGTTTCCGCATACGTTCATGCCGCTTCACATCTTCGAGGCGCGGTACCGGGCCATGGTGACCGATGCGCTGGCCCGTGATCGGCGGCTCTGCGTGGTAAGGCTGCTGCCCGGGTACGAGCGCCACTACGACGGCCGGCCGGCGGTGGCCGCCATCGCCGGGGCCGGAGAGATCGTGAACTGGGAGCGGCTGCCGAGCGGGCGCTACAACATCCTGGTCAAGGGTGAGTGGCGCGTGCGGATCGAGCGCGAGCGGCCCAGCGACACGCTCTACCGGCTGGTCAGCGCGCGGCGCCTCGTCGACGAGCCGCCCTCGGCGGACGCCTCCGACCTGGTCGGACGGGTCCGCGCCGCCTGCGGGCGGCTGCTCGATGCGCTGGAGCGCCCGCGAGATCTGCTCGACACGCTGCTGGCGGCGGACCAGCCGCCGGCGGTCATCGCCGACCGGGCCGCCGCGGCGTTCGTCCCCGACCCCGGGCTGCGCCAGGAGCTGCTGGAGACGCTGGCGGTCGCGCGCCGGCTGGAGCGGCTGTCGGCCGCGCTGGAGACGCTCGTCAACGAGCTGCCCGGCGGGCGCGGGGGTGCCGGCTGAGATGCGTCGACCCCTGCTGCTCGCCCTCGCGCTGATCGTCCTCCTGGCCGCCGCGGTGGAGGCGCGGCAGTGGGCGTGGCTCGGCGTCAGGATCCGCGATCTTTCCGAGCAGGAGATGGAGGAGATCGCGGCGCGGCACGGCATCCGTGAGGGGTTCGGCGTCTTCGTCGTCGAGGTGCTGGAGGGAACGCCGGCGGCGAAGGCGGGACTGCAGAACGGCGACGTCGTCGTCGCGTTCAACGACCGACCCGTCACCGAGACGCGGCTGCTCCAGCGCCTGATCGCCGTCGCGTCCACCGAGTCCGACATGCGACTGACCGTGTTGCGCCGCGAGGGGCGTCGTCAGATGCCGGTGCGCCTGGTGATGATGCCGCGAGACATCGTCGGCGACCGCGTGGCCGCCGAGTTCGGCTTCGTCCTCCGCGACGCCGAGCCCCGGGGAGAGCCGGGAGTCGGCGGCCCGCCGTCGGGCCCGCCCACGGTGGCCGCGGTGCTCCGGGGCGGCCAGGCCGAACGGGCGGGGCTCCAGATCGGCGACGTGCTCCTGCAGGTCGGCGATCGCGCGGTCCTGACGCGGGACACCGCGCGCGACGCCCTGGCCGACGTCGTCCTGGATCAACCGTTGCGCCTGACGGTCCGCCGGGAAGGCGAGCGCCTGCAGCTGGTCGTTCCCGCTCCCTGACGCTCGCCCGGCGCTGTGAGGGCAAGGGTGGCGCCCCGGCCGTCGGCGCGATCAGCGGGCGCGCGCCTGCGGCGGCAGCAGCATCCCGACGCGCCAGCCGAGAAACACCACGCCCGCGGCGAGCGCGACGAGCACCACCGAGATCGCCACACGCGACAGTGCCGAGAGCAGCGCCAACGTGCCGCTGGAGAGACCGGCGAACGCCAGGCCGATGACGGGAAGGACCGGGGCGCCGCATCCCACGACGCTGCAGGGCCCCGTCGAGAGCCCGAGCACGCCGACCACCGCGCCCGCCACTCCGCCGGCGCGCGTCGCCGGGCCGGGCCGCTCCGCCAGGACCCCGTGCTCGCGTCGGTAAAGCCACAGGACGAAGTAGGTGGCCACCAGGAGCGACATGCCGAGGAATCGCACGACGTCCATCGTGTCGACCGCAAAACCCCACTCGGGCACGCCGAAGGGGCCGTCGGCCGTGAACCAGAACAGCGCCACCCGGGAGAGAAAGTCGAGTTTCTGTCCGGTGGGGGCGTCGGAGGCGAGGTACTCGGGAAGCTTCTTGAGCCACGGGTTGAACATGAAGAAGGTCCAGGGTTTGCGGACGAGCGAGAGGACCAGCGGGGGGAGGAACACGTCGAGCGCCAATACCCCCGTGGCGATGACCACGAAGAGGCCCGGCCGGCGACGGACGGCGGCCGTCACCCCGCGCCAGGCTGCCACGATCCTCGTGGATCGGCTGTTCATCGAGCGATTCCCATCTCGCGATTGTAAATTCATTCGGCGTCCCTTGACAGGTCCCACCGCGCATGTTACAGCGTCGGTCACTCGTCAAGGTCAATTACGTGTATCCGGGGTCTTTCACCAGGAGGGACAACATGGCAGGAGAAGTCAACCGTCGGGACTTTCTGAGCACCCTGGGCGTCAGCGTCGGCGCTGCGCTGACCGCATCGGCCGGAGCGGCGCTCCCGGCCGTCGGCGTCGCGCAGGCCCAGGACAAGCCCAAGGGCAACGTCCCCGACACGCCGTACAAGATCGGCCACATGACGTTTTTCACCGGGCCGGCGGCGGTGCTGGGCGAGCCGATGTTCAAGGGCCAGCAGCTGGCGGCCGAGGAGATCAACGTCGCGGGCGGGCTGCTGGGCAAGCGGAAGATCGAGCTCCTCAAGGCGGACGAGAACGCCGGTACCGACGCGAACGTCAAGGAGCTGCGCCGGCTGAAGCTCTCGGAGAAGATCGACTTCTTCTGCGGCATCACCTCCAGCGGCAACACCCCGGCCCTGGGTCCGGTCGCCGAGGAGCTGAAGGTCCTGACGATCTTCGTCGACGGCTGCACCGATTTCCTGTGGGACAAGGCGGTGCCGAACCCCCACTACATCTTCCGGATCACCAACATGCAGTCGGCGGACGGCGTCACCGGCGCGGTGGCGGCGGCCATGACCTGGCCGAAGACCAAGCGGATCGCCCACATCCACCCCGACTACTCGTACGGGCGCAACGCGTTCGACCACTTCACCATCGTGATGAAGAAGATGCTGCCCAACGCCGAGAACGTCTCCGAGGGGTGGCCCAAGCTTGGCACCACGGACTTCAGCTCGCACATCACCAAGGCGATCGCCTCCAAGCCTGACCTCCTGGCCACCTCGGTGTGGGGCGGCGACTACGTCGCCTTCTACAAGCAGGCGCTCCGGTACGGGATGTTCGACAAGATGAAGGTCGCCAGCATGATCGCGTTCGGCGTCGCGCCCCACGCGATCGGCAAGGACCACCCCGAGGGCATCATCGCGGGCGTCCACTCGAACTACCACTTCACGTACCCGGCCGGCGACCGCTGGCCGTACAACAAGACGTTCGTCGAGAAGTACCACAAGCGGTTCAACGAGTACCCGAACTTCCAGGCCGAAGGCGCGTACACGGCCACCTACATGCTCAAGACCGCCATCGAGAAGGCCAACAAGCTCGTGGGCGGGTGGCCCGAGGACGACGCGATCATCACGATGCTCGAGGGCATGATGATGGCGGGTCCCGCGGGCTACGTGTACATCCGGCCCGACAACCACCAGGGCTACAAGGACGCGGTGACGGGGTTCAGCAAGAACGTGCCGGAGTATCAGTTCCCGATCCTCGACCCGGCGCGCATCATCACGATCCCGATCCGCAACATCACGGCGCCCCCCGGCTGGCCCAAGGGGGAGCCGACCTCCACGTACACCTGGATCGACAAGACCTGGCCGAAGGTCAAGGCGTAACGGCATAGGGGGGTAGGGGGAGCTCTGAGCTCCAGAAAACACCACTTCCGCTCAGAGCCCCCCTGCCCCCCTATGCCCTCTCCCGTGATCCTGCGCCGGCTTGCCGTCCTGGTGTTCGTGGCGCTCGTTTCGGCATCAGGCCGGGCCGGGGCCGGGCACGAGATCCCCTTCTACCCGTCCTTCTACCCGCAGGAGATCAAGCTCGAGGTCATGGAGCCGGCGGCAGCCGCGCGGCTCCTCCAGAAGAAGTCCCTCCACGGGTACCTCGGCGCCGATCCGTTCGCGGGAGGCGTCGCCCCGCCTCACGTGGCGTACGCCGAGTCGCTCAAGTCGTACGTCGTGCTGACGCTCGGCCGCTCGTCGGGGGCTCCGGCCGACGCGGGAGTCCGCTGCGCGGCCGCCGCCCGGGCGCTCAAGACGCTCTCGACCACGAAGGGCGCGTTCATCTTCCATCCGTACCCGGTCACGCCGTACCACGACGATTACCTCCAGCACTTCGATCTCGTCGAGTCGGTCAGGAAGAAGCTCGCCGCCCAGTCCGAGGCCGGCGGCCCGCCGCTCAGGATCAGGGCGAAGGGGAGGCTCGCCGAAGCCCTGCTGACCGCCCCCGGGCGCGTCAGGGCGAAGGACTGGGACGCCACGCTCGAGGAGATCGACGTGCGCGATCTGCTCGCCGCCCACGAGACGCGGCTGAACGGCTGGCTGGGGCCGCCGTGGCTCAAGCAGGGTTGGTTCCAGGCGTACCTCCTCCATGCGGGCACGCTGGCGGACGAGGGGGCCCGGCGCACGGTGGAGGAGACGCTCGCCCATCGGACCCTGGGTCCTCCGGATCCGTCCAAGCAGGCCAACCTCGAGCGAAGGCTCGTGACGGACCTCAGGCGGGGATGCGAGCGCGTCGCCGTCGGGTACACGCTCAAGCGCGAGGCGCTGAACGTGGAGTATTCGGAAGGCGTCGAGAACATCGCGTACGACGCCCAGGCCGGGCTGGGCTCGGCGATCTTCCTCCGCGACGTCAAGCTGAAGGACTTTCCCTGGAACGGCTGGCTCCGCCTGGGAAGCGGGGCGCGGCCGACCAGCGCGTGGAACCCGATCGCCGGGTTCGGCGATGCGACCGGCCGGTTGATGTGGTTGGCCGTGGGCGATCCCGCGCTGTTCCCGGCGCCGAACCACGGCGGCTGGGTGCCGAACCGCGTCCGCCCCGCCCCTTCGGCGGACGGCTCGGTGGAGATCCCGCCCGACGCCCTCGTCCCCGACACGGCCGCCGGCGCGCTCCGTCCGGTCGGCCGGGGGGCGACGGCGCCGGCGAAGGTCGCCTATCAGGTCCTCGCCTCCGCGTTCCACGACGGCACCAAGATGTCGCCCGCCGACATCGTCTATCCGTTCGCGTTCGCCTACCGCTGGAGCGTCCGGGACGGGCAGGGCGGGACCCGCTACGACCCCGTCGTCGACCGGGCGACGGCGACGCTGCGCGAGAGCCTGGCCGCCGTGAAAATCGTGCGCATCGACTCGCAGATCAAGGACTACGGCGAGGTCCAGCTCATCTACGAGGTCCCCCAGGTCGACGTGTACCTCAAGCGCGCCATCGATCCGCGGTATCTCGCGGTGGTGGCGCCGCCGTGGAGCGCGATTCCCTGGGAGCTCACGGTCCTGATGGAGGAGGCAGTGACGCGCGGACTGGCCGCCTTCTCGGAGGCCGAGGCCAAGCGCCGGGGCCTGCCCTGGCTCGATCTGGTGCGGGACCGGAAGCTCAAGGACGCGCTGGCATCGCTGGCCGACAGCTTCGAGCGGCGGGCCTACGTCCCGGACGCGCTGCGGGGGCTGGTGACGGTCGCCGAGGCCCGGCAGCGCTGGGCGGCCCTCCGGCGCTTCCACCGCCAGCACGGCCACTTCCTGGTGACCAACGGGCCCTACCGGCTCGAGAAATGGTCGCCCGATTCGGTCGTGCTCGGGGTGTTCCGGGACCTGAGCTACCCGTTGCCGGTCGGCATCTACGACCAGTACGCGCTGCCGCTCAAGGCGTACGTGGTCAAGGCGGAGCAGCGCGGGGACCGGCTGGAGATCCAGTCGGACGTCGAAACGCTCTCGAAGTTCGAGCGATCGTATAAGATCGAGCGCGAGCCGTTCCGGCCCCCGCCGGCCGGCGAGCAGAAGCGGCACGCGCTGGTGGCGCACTACGCGGTCCTGAGCGGAGGGGACCAGGTCGTGAGCGCGGGAACCTCGGGGGAGCTGCAGGGCGACAGGCTGGTCGTCGATCTCCGGGGCCAGCTCCCGCCCGGCGCCTATCGGATCCTGGTAACGCTGGCGCTCAACGGCAACCTCGTGAACCCGGAGGTGAAGGTGCTGCCCTATCGCGTAGCCGACTGATGGACTTCTTCTTCATCCATCTCCTCAACGCGCTCCTCTCGGCAGCGACCCTCTTTCTCATCGCCGGGGGGCTGAGCCTCATCTACGGCGTGATGCGGATCGTCAACCTGGCCCATGGCAACATTTACGCCTTCGGTGCCTACGTGACGGCGTGGGCGCTGGGCCGGCTCGTCGCCGGCACGCCGACGCCGGTCCTCTACCTGGTCCTCCCGGCGGGCGCGGTGGGGGCGGCCCTGCTGGGATCGGTCCTGGAGCCCACCCTGCTCCGGCCCTTCTACAAGCGGGCCGAGGAGTACCAGCTCCTGGTGACGTTCGGCCTGCTCATGATCCTCGGGGACGTGATGCACTTCGTGTGGGGACCCTACCCCCTGTCGGCCAGCGCGCTCTGGGAGAACTCGGGCAGCCTCTCCATCGCAGGGAATCCGTACCCGAACTACAATCTGGTGGTCATCGCCATCGGGGGCTTCGCCGCCGCCTTCCTGTGGGCCTTCGTCTACAAGACCCGGTTCGGCATCGTTCTCCGCGCCACCTCCCAGAACATGCGCATGGCCTCCGCCCTCGGCGTGAACGTGAACCGGGTCTACGTGCAGGCCTTCACGCTCGGCTGCTTCATGGCCGGCCTCGGCGGGGCCATCATCGCGCCCAGCCAGTCGGCGGTGCTGGACATGGGGGTGGATGCGCTCGTGCTCTCCTTCATCGTCGTCGTGATCGGAGGGCTCGGCAGCCTGGAGGGCGCGCTGGTCGGCGCGCTGATCGTGGGCGTGGTGCGGGAGGCGGGCATCGCGTGGTTCCCCGAGATCGAGCTCGCGGTCCTCTACCTCATGGCGGCGATCGTGCTGCTGGTGCGGCCAGCCGGCCTCTTCGGGCGCGCCTCATGAGCCCGCGACCGCCCGACCTCGAGGACGCGCTCGTTCGAGCGCCGGCTTTGCCGGCGCACTCCGTCGGGGTGGTTCGGAGGGGGCCGCGAGGCCCCCTCCGACTATGGATCTCGGAGGGGGCCGTCGAGGCCCCCTCCGACGAATGAGTACGCTGGCGGTCGCCCTCGAGGCCCGCTCGCCGGCCAAGCTGCTGGTCTGGGTCGCTCCCATCGTGGTCGTGCTGCTGGTATACCCGTGGGTGGCCACGCAGTACCAGGCCATGCTGCTCGCCTATGGCCTGGTGATGGCAATCGCCGCGCTCGGCTTCAACCTCCTCCTGGGCTACACGGGCCTGCTCTCGTTCGGTCATGCGGCGTTCTTCGGCGTCGGAGCCTACACGGTGGCCCTGATGGTGAAGTACCTCAAGGTCAGCTCGATGGAGCTGTTCCTCGCCGGCGCCATCGTGGCCTCGGTCCTGGTCGCCGCGCTGTTCGGCGTCGTGTGTGTGCGCTACACGCGCATCTTCTTCAGCATCCTCACCCTCGCGCTGTCCCAGGTGCTGTGGAGCCTCGCCTTCAAGTTCTTCTGGGTGACGGGCGGGACGGACGGCCTCCGGGTGCCGACGCCCGCGCTGCTGGGTTTCGCCACCGCCAAGGGCGACAAGATGGACTTCCTGTCGCATACCTACTACTACTACATCCTGGTGATCTTCTTCGCGTGTGTGGCCCTGATGTGGGTCATCGTGAACTCGCCCTTCGGCAAGGCGCTCCAGTCGATCCGCGACAGCGAGACGCGGGCCGAGTTCGTGGGGGTCCAGGTCTGGCATCACCGGTGGGTGGCGTTCCTCGTCTCTGGCGTCTTCACCGGGATCGCCGGCGCCCTGTGGGTCCCGCTCAACGGCCTCATCACGCCGGACAACCTGCTCTGGACTTTCTCGGGCAAGATCGTCTTCATGACCGTGCTCGGCGGCTTCCGTGCGTTCGCCGGTCCGATCGTGGGCGCGGTGCTCTACAACTACCTCGAGGCCGCCGCGGTGGGGAACACGGTGTACTGGCAGTTCGTGCTCGGCACGGTGCTGGTGGTGCTCGTGCTGTCGCTGCCGACCGGCGTGGTGGGCACGGCGGGCCGGCTCCTCGAGCGCTGGCGGGGGAGGACGGCCTGAGGTGAGCCTCCTGGTCACGAAGAGCCTCGTCAAGTACTTCGGCGAGACCCACGCGGTCGACCACGTGGACTTCACCGTGCGCGAGCGCGAGGTGCTGGCCCTCATCGGCTCCAACGGCGCCGGCAAGACCACGCTGGTCAACCTGATCAGCGGCCTCTTCCCGCCCGACAGCGGCCAGATCCTGTTCCAGGGCCACGACGTGACGCACATGTCGGTGCACGGGCGGATCAAGGCCGGGATCGCGCGGAGCTTCCAGCTCGTGAACCTGTTCGACCAGCTCACGCTGCTCGACAACGTCGCGCTGGCCATCTTCTCGCGCGAGGGGAAGACCCGGAAGCTCATCTCGCTGGCCGAGAGGGACCGGGCCGTCTGGGAGGAGGCGGCCGAGACCCTGCGCCTGTTCGGCCTGGAGGCCAAGGCGCGCATGCTGGCGGGCGGCATCTCCCAGGGCGAGCGCAAGCTCCTCGACGTCGCGGTGGCCTACGCGCTCCGGCCCCAGCTCCTGTTCCTCGACGAGCCGACCAGCGGCGTCAGCACGCGGGAGAAGGCCCCCATCATGGACACGATCACCTCGGTGGTGCGCCGCGAGGGGATCTCGGCCGCGATCATCGAGCACGACATGGACGTGGTCTTCAACTACTCCGACCGGATCGTCGCCATGCACCAGGGTACAATCCTCGCCGACGGGACGCCGGACGAGATCCGCCGAAACGCGACCGTCACCACGACCCTCATGGGCACCGCGACGTCGTCATGACGGCCGCCGGCCCGGGCGCCATGCTCGAGTTGGACGGCGTCAGCACGTACCGCGGGCCGGCGCAGATCCTCCGCACCGTGTCCCTTAATCTGAAGACTGGCGAGGCCGTCTGCCTGGTGGGCCGTAACGGCGCCGGCAAGACCACCACCATCGACAGCATCATGGGCCTGCTGCCCGTCCGGGCCGGTCGGATCGCGCTGGGCGGCCACGAGGTCACGCGGCTGCCGGCGCACGAGCGGGCGCGCCTCGGCATCGGCTATGCTCCAGAGGACTGCGGCATCTTCCCCGACCTGACGGTCGAGGAGAACTTCCAGATCACGCAGTGGCTGACGCGGAGGTCGGGAAACCGGCGGGCGCCCGCGACCGCCGATCAGGCGCTCGAGCGGATCTTCGGCATCTTCCCCGAGGTCAAGACCTTCATGCAGCGGCGGGGTCTCCATCTGAGCGGGGGCCAGAAGAAGATGGTGGCGATCGCCCGCGCGATGACGCTCGAGCCATCGGTCCTCCTGCTCGACGAGCCCTTCGAAGGGCTGGCGCCGGTCGTGGTCAGCCGGTTCATCGACGCCGTCAAGAAGATCAAGGGGATGGGGATCTCGGTCCTGATCGCGGAGTCCAACCTGATGAACGCGACCCGGGTGGCCGACCGCCTCTACGCCATCGACCGGGGCGAGATCATCTTCCACGGCGACCCCCGGAGCGCGTTCCAGAACGAGGAAGTCATGAAGACCATCCGGGGGTAGGAGCCTGGCATGGTCTTGCGGGGGTCGTGAGGGGCGGGGTAGAATCCCGCGGCGGTCTGTCCACTTCACCGGAGAAACATCCTGAGAGGAGACGACGCATGAGCAACCAGCAGACGACACCCGAAGCACCGCGCCGCACGTTCCTCAAGGGCGCAGCGGCCGCCGGCGCGGCGACGCTCGCCTTCCCGATGGTCGCCAAGGCGCAGGGCCCGATCACGATGCGCTGGCAGAGCACCTGGCCGTCCAAGGACATCTTCCACGAGTACGCGCTCGACTTCGCCAAGAAGGTCAACGACATGACCGGCGGCGACCTCAAGATCGAGGTGTTGCCCGCCGGCGCGGTGGTGCCGGCCTTCGGCTTGCTCGACGCCGTGTCCAAGGGCACCCTCGACGGTGGCCACGGCGTGCTGGTGTACCACTACGGCAAGCAGACGGCCCTCGCGCTCTGGGGGTCCAGTCCCGCCTACGGCATGGACGCCAACATGCTGCTGGCCTGGCACAAGTACGGCGGCGGCAAGGAGCTGCTCAACAAGCTCTACGCCTCCATCGGCGCCAACGTCGTGTCCTTCCCGTACGGCCCGATGGCGACGCAGCCGCTCGGCTGGTTCAAGAAGCCGATCACCAAGCCCGACGACTTCAAGGGCCTCAAGTTCCGCACGGTCGGCATCTCGATCGACCTGTTCACCGGCCTGGGGGCGGCAGTGAACGCCCTGCCCGGCGGCGAGATCGTGCCGGCCATGGACCGGGGGTTGCTCGATGCCGCCGAGTTCAACAACGCGACCTCCGACCGCATCCTCGGCTTCGCCGACGTCTCCAAGGTCTACATGCTGCAGAGCTATCACCAGAACGCCGAGCAGTTCGAGATCACCTTCAACAAGACCAAGTTCGATGCGCTGCCGGCCAAGATCAAGGCGATCATCGAGAACGCGGTGGAGGCGGCCTCGGCCGACCTGTCGTGGAAGGCGATCGACCGCTACTCGAAGGACTACATCGAGCTGCAGACCAAGGACAAGGTCAAGGTCTACAAGACCCCGGCCTCCGTCCTCCAGAAGCAGCTCCAGATCTTCGACGAGGTGCTGGTGAAGAGGTCGGCCGACAACCCGATGTTCAAGGAGGTCGCCGCGTCGCAGAAGGCATTCGCGGCCCGCGCCGTGAAGTGGGATCTCGACACCAACGTCAGGCGTGAGATGGCCTACAACCACTACTTCGGCCGGCCGGCCCAGCCAGGGCCCAAGAAGAGCTAGTTCTCCGTGACGCCTTCGCGGCAGGCCAGCCATCCGGCCCGCGCCGGGTGGCTGGCTGGTTTTCTGCCTGCATGACCGCTCAGGCCCTGCTCCGAGCCGTCGACCAGGTCAGCTACTGGTCGGGCAAGGCCTTCGCGTGGCTGATCGTGGGCCTGACCTTCGTGGTATCCCTCGAAGTGTTCAAACGCTACATCCTCAACGCCCCCACGGCCTGGATCTTCGACTTCAACAACATGCTGTACGGCACGCTGTTCATGATGTGTGGCGCCTACACCCTCGCCGCGGCCGGGCACGTCCGCGCCGACTTCGTCTACATCTACCTGCGACCGCGCGCCCAGGCCGCGCTGGACCTGACGCTGTATCTGCTGTTCTTCATCCCCGGTATCCTGGGCCTGATCTACGCGGGCTACGACTACGCCGCCATCTCCTGGCGCATCGGCGAGCACTCGACGGTGACGGCCGAGGGGCCGCCCGTCTATCACTTCAAATCCGTGATCCCGATCGCCGGTGTGGTGGTCATGCTTCAGGGGCTCGGCGAGATCGTCCGCTGCATCGTGTGCCTGCGCACTGGAGCCTGGCCGCCGCGGCTCGAGGACGTCGAAGAGATCGACGTGATCGAGACCCAGCTCTCTCACAGCGAGTACGTGGACGAGGAGTCGCGCCGCGTGGCCGTCGAAGGGGCGCATGCGATCGACGAGGCCGCCCGCCACCGCAGCGCGGTGGAACACAAGAACCCATGAGCGACCCGTCGCTGGGCCTGACGATGCTGGGGCTCATCGTGCTGGCCATCATGATGGGCTTTCCGACCGCGTTCACGCTGATGGGCCTGGGTATGATCTTCGGCTACATCGCGTTCTGGACGCCCGGTGCGCACTGGTGGGACAACCGCGCTTTCGACCTCATCGTCCAGCGGACATACGGGGTGATGACCAACGACACGCTGCTGTCGGTCCCGCTATTCGTCTTCATGGGCTACATCATGGAGCGGGCGGCGCTGGTCGACCGGATGTTCCACAGCGTGCAGCTGGCCTTCCGCCGGGTGCCGGCGTCCTTGGCCGTGACCACGCTCATCGTGTCGGCGTTCTGGGGCATCGCTTCCGGGATCGTCGGCGCCGTGGTCGTGCTGATGGGCGTGATCGCGATGCGGCCGATGCTGAAAGCGGGCTACGACGTTCGCCTGGCCTCGGGGGTCATCACGGCCGGCGGGACGCTCGGCATCCTCATCCCGCCCTCGGTCATGCTCATCGTCTACGCGGCGGTGGCGGGGCAGTCGATCGTCAAGCTCTACGCGGCGGCGATGCTGCCGGGCTTCTTCCTCACGTTCCTGTACCTCGTCTATATCCTCGGCTGGGCCATCATCAATCCGAGGATCGCGCCCAGGCTGTCGCCCAACGAGTACCGCGTGGCGGTGCCGGAGTGGATGCAGCGGCTCGAGCGCGGCCGGTTCCGGTCCATCGTTCCCGGCCTCGTCGTGGCTGCGTTTCGACCCGCCCTCGTGCGCGGCGCCCGGATGCCCGACGGGCGCCCGGCCGGCTACGACCTGATCGTCAAGAACCTGCTCGCTCTCTCGGTGCCGTTGCTGCTGACGGTCGGCACCTTCGGCGCCACGTGGTGGTACGTCGTCATCTACAACGCGCCCACGGCTGCGGTGGCCACGCCGGCCGAGGGCGGCCCCCAGCCGCTGGGGGGGGGACCGGCCGTGGCCGAGCCTGAGACGCCGCAGGAGCTGGGCGTTGCCTCCACGGCCGAGCCGGCGGAAACGCCCAAGGCCGCCGCGGGGCCACCCGAGCAGCTGGGCCTGCCGATAGCCGAGCCGACCGGCGTGGCCGGCGTGGGCAGAATCCCCGGGCACTTCTATGCCTGGTTCTGGGGGTTGGCGACGGCCTCCGGCCTGCTCCTCCTCTACTACTTCTGGCGCATGGACGGCGAGCAGCTCGAGATCCTGAAGGAGCTGGTCGTGTCCGTCGTGCCGCTCGGCGTCCTCACGGTCGTCGTGCTGGCGGTCATCCTGTTCGGCATCACCACCGCCACCGAGTCCGCGGCGATCGGCGCCCTCGGTGCGCTGTATCTGGCGGTCATGGCGAAGTACGCGCGTCAGGTCTGGTGGTGGAGCCTGGTCGGGTTCATCATCGGGTTCACGCTCGGGTGGTGGCAGGGCGAGGACTGGGCCGCCCTCGTGGTCGCCGGCTCGATCGGAGGGACGCTCGCCGGCGCCGTCGTTCCGGGGCTTTGGAATCTCCGGACGTCGAAAGACCTGCGCGTGAACATGAAGCAGTCCGTTTTCCTGACCGCGAAGACGACGGCCATGGTGTGCTGGCTCTTCATCGGCTCGGCGCTGTTCTCGGCGGTGTTCGCGCTCCACGGCGGCCAGGGGCTGATCGAGCGCTGGGTGCTGAGCATGAACCTGTCGCCGCTGGGGTTCCAGGTCATAGCTCAGCTGATCATCTTCCTGCTCGGCTGGCCGCTGGAGTGGACGGAGATCATCGTCATCTTCTGCCCGATCTTCATCCCGCTGCTGACCCACTTCCAGGTGGACCCGGTCCTGTTCGGCATCATGGTGGCGGTCAACCTCCAGGCGGCGTTCCTGTCCCCGCCGGTGGCGATGTCGGCGTTCTATCTCAAGGGCGTGTCGCCCAAGCACGTCACACTGAACCAGATCTTCGCCGGCATGATGCCGTACATGATCATCGTCCTCATCTGCCTCGTGTTCATGTACATCTGGCCGGGCATGACGCTGTGGCTTCCTGAGTTCTTGTATGGCGCCTGAGCCCCGACATTACCGCCGACGGGCGGGGGACGACCGGAGAGGGTCCTCTGACCACGAGGCGCCGAGAACCGATCACCCGCGCGCCATTCCCATTCGCCCCCGCTGTTTCGCAGGATCACGCGGCAGGAACGGGTCATCCGGACTCTCTCCGATCGCCCCCCGCCGGCCGGCGGCGCGCGTGCCATGGATTTGACGAATCTCTATTGGGTGTCGGCGTCGGAGGCGGCGCGGCTGATCCGTGACGGTGTCATCAGCTCGGAGCAACTGGTCGAGGCGTGCCTGGCGCGGGTGGGCGAAATGGACGCGCGAGTCCAGGCCTGGGCGTTCCTCGATCCCGCTCACGCGCTCGGTCAGGCCCGGGCAGCCGACGACTGGCGCCGGGAGGGGCGGCCGACCGGGCCGCTGCACGGCGTGCCGGTGGGCATCAAGGACATCATCGACACCGCCGACATGCCCACCGAGAACGGCTCGGTGCTGTACGCCGGCCGTACGCCCTCCCGTGACGCCACCGTGGTGGCGATGCTGCGCGCGGCGGGAGCCGTGATCATGGGCAAGACGGTGACGACGGAGTTCGCCGTCCGCGCGCCGGGCAAGACGCGCAATCCACACAATCCCGAGCACACGCCGGGCGGCTCCTCCAGCGGCTCGGCGGCGGCGGTGGCCGCCGGCATGGTGCCGCTCGCCCTCGGTAGCCAGACCACCGGCTCGACCATCCGTCCGGCGTCGTTCTGTGGCGTCTACGGCTTCAAACCCACCCACGGCCTGATCCCGCGCCACGGCGTGTACATGCTCTCCCGCACGCTGGACCACGTCGGCCTGTTCGCGCGCACGGTCGAGGATCTCGCGCTGCTCGCGGAGCAGCTGGTGGGCTACGACGAGCGCGATCCGGACACGCGGCCGCGCGCGCGCATCCCCTTCGTGGAGGTGGCGACGCAGGAGCCGCCGCTGCCGCCGATGTTCGCGTTCGTGAAGACGCCGTACTGGGAGCGCGCGGACGAGGAGACGAAGGCGGCGTTCGCCGAGCTCATCGCGCACCTCGGCGACCGGGTGGAGGAGATCGAGCTGTTCCCGTCGGCGGCCGAAGCATGGGAGTGGCAGCGGACGATCATGGAAGCCGAGATGGCGGCGAATCTCGACCGGGAGTGGGAGAAGGGCCGCGACCGCCTCTCGGAGTCGCTGCGGGCCCAGCTCGAGCGTGGCCGACAGGTGCGCGCGCTCGACTACCAGCGGGCGGTCGCTCGCATCCGGCCCCTCCACCAGAGCTTCGTCGAGCTGTTCGAGCAGCGCTACGACGCGATCCTGACCCCGGCCGCTCTCGGGACCGCGCCCAAAGGTCTGGCCTCCACCGGCGATCCCGTGTTCTGCGCCCTGTGGACGCTGTGCGGAATGCCCGCGGTCGGTGTGCCGCTGATGCAGGGGGCGAACGGCTTGCCGCTCGGCGTTCAGCTCGTCGGACCGCGCCACGGCGATGGGCGTCTTCTGCGCACGGCCCGCTGGCTGGCAATGCAATGCCGATGAGCGTCGCCTGACTTCGTTCTCGATCGTCGCCGATCCTCACGCACAATCGCGTACGCTCCGGTCGGCTCCTTCCTCGGGCCTGGTCAGGCTCGCTCCTCGGCCTGGCCGGCCAAGCCGGCGTTCGGAGCGGCCGAGGCCCCCTCCGATGAGTTGGCGCGGTGCGTCTAGCCACGCTCGTGTCCGCGGCGTAGCCTTGGGGTCTCCCGGCGGGTATCTTCCTCAGGAGGACGATGCATGAGCGGTGACGTCAAGCGGATGTACATCAACGGCGAGTGGATCCTTGCCGAGGGCGGCGCGACGTTCGACATCGTCAACCCCGCCGACCAGTCCGTGGTGGCCACGGTCACCAACGGGGCCGCCCCCGAGATCCAGCGCGCGGTGGCGGCGGCCCACGCGGCCTTTCGCGAGTGGTCGTTGCTCGCGCCCAAGGACCGCGGGCGGGTCCTGCTCGGCATCCAGGAGCTGATGCAGGAGCGCCGGGACGAGCTGGCGCGTCTGGTCACGCTCGAGAACGGCAAGCCCTTCGAGGAGGCCAAGAAGGAGGTCCAGTTCTCGCTCGGCTACTTCGGCTGGTTCGCCGAGGAAGCGCGCCGCCTGACGGGGGAGTGGATCCCGTCGCCCCAGCCCGGCAAGCGGTACTGGGTGCTCCACCAGCCCATCGGGCCGGTGGCCGCGGTAACGCCGTGGAACTTCCCGGCCACCATGGTCACCCGCAAGATCGCCCCGGCCCTGGCCGCCGGCTGCACGGTGGTGCTCAAGCCGGCCTCGGCCACGCCGCTCACGGCGCTGGCCATCGCCAAGATCACCCAGGACGCCGGGCTGCCCGCCGGCGTGCTCAACGTGCTGACCACCAACCGCTCGCGCCTGGTCGGCAACGAGCTGCTCACCCACCCGCTGATCCGCAAGATCGGCTTCACCGGCTCGACGGACGTGGGCAAGGGGATCATGGAGCAGGCCGCCCGGCAGATCAAACGCCTCAGCTTCGAGCTGGGCGGCAATGCGCCGTTCATCGTGTTCGACGACGCCGATCTGGAGCCCGCGGTGGAGGGCGCCGTGGCGATGAAGTTCCTCCGCGTGGGCGGGCAGTCGTGCATCTGCGCCAACCGGATCTACGTCCAGCGCGGGATCGCCGACCGCTTCATCCCCGCGTTCGTCGACGCCGTGAAGCGGTTGAAGGTGGGCCCGGGCTTCGAGCCGGGCGCCCAGGTGGGGCCGCTGATCAACGAGGAGACGCGCGCCAAGGTCCACGCGCTGGTCGAGGACGCGGTCAAGCGGGGGGCGCGGCTCGTCTGCGGCGGGCACTACCTGACCGAGGGCGTGCACGCCAAGGGCTTCTTCTACGCTCCGGCCGTGCTGCTCGACGTCACCGACGACATGGCGATCGCCCAGGAGGAGATCTTCGGCCCGGCGGCGCCCATTCTCACGTTCGAGGCCGAGGACGAGGTGGTCCGCCGAGCGAATGCCACCCGCTTCGGGCTGGCGGCCTACTTCTACACGCGGGACCTGGCGCGCCTCATGCGGGTGGCCGAGCAGCTCGAGTACGGGCTTGTCGGCGCCAACGACGCGACGGGCTACACGCACGAGATCCCCTTCGGCGGCTTCAAGGAGTCGGGAATCGGGCGGGAAGGTGGACACGAGGGCATCGAGGAGTACACGGAGGTGAAATCGGTCGTCGTCAATCTGGGCTGAACTTCACACCAACGTCGAGAGGGGGAGCCGGTATGCCTCTCTATGAGTACTACTGTGAGAAGTGCAAGAAGGAAGTGACCGTGGCCATGTCCATGGGCGAGCACGACAAGGGGAGCGCGGCGTGTCCCCAGTGCGGCGGCAAAGAGATGCAACCGCTGGTGGGCACGTTCTTTGTGAAGACATCCCGAAAGTCTTGAGTGAGGTGACCATGAGGCTCGAAGGCAAGCGCATCGCGGTCCTGGCCGAGAACATGTACCAGGAGATGGAGCTGTGGGTGCCCTACTACCGCTTCAAGGAAGAGGGCGCCGAGGTCAAGGTGGTGGGCGCGGGCGGCGCCAAGTCCTACACCTCCAAACACGGCTACCCCGTCACCGTCGACGTCCAGGCCGACCAGGTGAAGGCGGTGGAGTTCGACGCGATCGTCGTCCCCGGTGGGTACGCCCCCGACATGATGCGTCGGCACCCGGCGATGGTGCAGCTCGTCCGCGACGCCGCCCAGCAGGGCAAGGTGGTCGCGGCCATCTGCCACGCCGGCTGGATGCTCGTCTCCGCCGGCATCCTGAAGGGGCGGAAGGCGACGTCGTTCTTCTCGATCAAGGACGACCTGATCGCTGCCGGCGCCGATTGGAAGGATGCCGAAGTCGTGGTCGATGGGAATCTGATCACGTCGCGGAAGCCCGACGATCTGCCGGCGTTCTGCCGGGCGATCATCCAGGCGCTGGCGAAGGCGTAAGCTGCTCGTCGGCGGCGGGCAGGTGGCGAGAGCGTCCTCGACCACGAGCTCGCCGCCGATGTACGCGGCGGCGCCGATGCACACCCCGCGTTCGGCGCAGTCCCGCTCGGCGCGAACGGGTCTCGGAGGCCCTCGCCACCCACCCGCCGCCGGCCACCACCGCGGATCTCGATTACCCACGCCGACTGCCCGCCGAAGGTCGCCGGATCGCTCCGGCAGCCTGCGCGACGGGGGCGATCCTGCGCGACGGCGACATCGTCGGCTAGTGCCGTTCCAACTTGTTGATACTAAATCTGTCCACGAACGACGTACACGGTGCCTTCCTAGGCGCGAATAGTTGGAACGGCACTAGCGCTTCGAAGGAGCGCTTCAGCCGGGTCAAGAACGACGCCGGCTATCCGCGCTCGGGCGGTTCCTCATCTCGAAGACGTAACCGATCAGCGCGGCTGCAGCACGCAGACGCGGCGCGGGCGGTAGGGGCAGGGTGTCGTGACCGGCTGCGCGCCCGCGCCCTCGAACGTGCACCCCTGCGGGCACCGCAGCAGCGGCGGGGAGCTGCGGAGAGGGTGGCGCGCGCCGCGCGGCCCGCGCGTCGTGCGGATCGGCCGCTCCGTCTGCGGCCGGGTCTCCGGCGGTGGGAACGTGGCACCGTCGCGCTCCTCCGCCCGGGAAAACTTCACAAACGCCGGAATCGACGCGACCACCACCAGGGCATCGAAGCCGATGAGGCCGATGCCGGCCAGGGAAATACTGAGCCGGGCA
The DNA here is from genome assembly GCA_036001065.1 of Candidatus Methylomirabilota bacterium. Classification (NCBI taxonomy): domain Bacteria; phylum Methylomirabilota (SeqCode); species Candidatus Methylomirabilota bacterium. The sequence continues at coordinate 58,279 of DASYUQ010000126.1, read as the reverse complement.
TCGACGACGACGCCCTTGTCGAGCACTCGCTCGAGCACGTCGGCGTAACTCTTCGTCGTGAGCGACCTCTGGACGGCCATGCTCGTTCGGGGTGCAAGGACGGTGCCGATGAATCAGCACCAACGGCAAGGGTGGTGCCGCTGAAGTCAGTAGCCGCGCGCGCGATCGACGACGTGACGCAGCCGGCGGCCGGCGAGAAAGCGCGCGAGATTGTCGTTGAAGATCGGCGCGATCTCCTCCGGGGTGCTGGGGCCCGAGACGTGGGGCGTGATGACGACGTTGTCGAAGCCCCAGAGCGGATGCGTCGGCGGCAGCGGCTCGCTCCGGAAGACGTCGAGCACGGCGCCGCCGATGCGCCGGGCCTCCAGGGCGCGGGCGAGCGCGCTCTCGTCCACCACGGCCCCGCGCCCGATGTTGATGAGCCACGCCGTCGGACGCATCGCCGCCAGCTCGCGCTCGCCGATCAGGCCGCGCGTCTGGGGCGTGAGCGGCAGCACGACCACGACCCAGTCGGCCTCGGAGAGCGCGCGGGTCAGCGCGGCCGTTCGATACACCCGGTGCGCTTCCGGGACGGGGCGGCCGGAGCGGCTGACGCCGACGACGCGCATGCCGAGGGCGCGGGCCGCGCGGCCGATGACGCGGCCGATGTCGCCCAGGCCGACGATCGCCAGCGTGGTGCCGCCCAGACGGCGGGGCAGCACGTCGCCGATCCACCGGCGCTGGCGCTGGGCCTCCCGGTAGGTCGCCATGCGCTGGGTGACCCACGCGCACCAGCCGATGACGTACTCCGCCATCCAGGGGCCGAAGACGCCGGGCGCCCGGGTCACGGTGACGCGGGCGGGCAGCTCGGGCACGAGTGCCCACTCGATGCCCGCGCCCATGGCCTGGAGCCACCTGAGACGCCCCGCTTTGTCGTAGAGCCGTGGGGGGAACTGCCAGGCGTAGAGCACATCGGTCTCGGCGATGAACTTTGCGGCGGCATCGGGCGTGGCCACGACCTGGAGATTCATGCGGCCGCGCGCGCCCCGCACGAGCGCCGCGTAGCGCGCCGCCTCGTAAGGATGGTAGAGCAGCACGGTGGCCGTCGCCGCCGGCGTCATGTCACCCGCCGGAGCAGCGCGTCCTCGGCCGAGAAGTCGATGTCGCGGCGGTCGAGTCCCTCGCGCAGGTACCACTCGAAGGTCTGGGCCAGGCCGGAGGCCAGCGTGTAGCGCGGCCGGATCCCCAGCTCGGCCCGGACCTTGGTCGTGGTGTACACGGCGTGACAATCGTAGACGAGGTTCTGACCGAACGGCACCGGCGGCCCTCCGGGCGGCGCCGGGCAGGGGACGAGCGCCAGCGGGCGCTTGATCACATCGGCAGTCAGCTCGACGAAGCCGGCCTGGGTGACGATCTCCTCGCCGGTGACGTTGTAGGCCTGGCCGAAGGCCCGCCGGTCACCCAGCATCGCGGCCATCGCGTCGGCGAGATCCTCCACGTGCCCGAACTGGCGCAGCCAGCCGCCGGCGCCGGGGAGCAGGATCGGCCGTCCCCGCACCAGGCGGTCGAAGAAAAAGGTCTCGTTGTTGCGCGTGTTCATGGGGCCATAGACGTGGGTCGGCCTGACGATCGTGGCGGGCAGCCCGCGCTCGCGATGGCGGCGGAGGACGGCGTCCTCGCCGGCGATCTTGTTCCGGGCGTAGTCGCCCCAGTAGAGGTTGCGGGGCGTCGCCTCGTCGAAGGGAATGGGCAGTGCGTGGTCGTAGACGCGGCCGCTGGAGACGAACAGCACGTGGCCCACGCGGCCGTCGAGCGCGTCCAGCAGGGCATCCACGTCCGGGCCGGTCGTGGGCGCGTACGTGATGTCGACCAGCGCGTCGACCCGTTCCGTCGCCAGCACACTATGCAGGGCCCCGTGGTCCTTGCGGTCGCACTCCACGGTCCTGACTCCGGCGGGAACGCGCTCGGGATGGCGGCCGCGGTTGAGCAGCGCCACCTCGTGGCCGGCGCGGAGCAGTGCCCGCACGAGGTGGAAGCTGATGAACTCGGTGCCGCCGACGATCAGCACCTTCACCGGCTCGTCTCGCCGGTCAGCCGATGGCCACGGCCACGCACGTCGTCGTGCGGGTCACGCCGTCGATGATCCCGATGCCGTCGGTGACGAGCCGGCCGACGGCGTCGAGGCTGGGCCCCTCGACGATGGCGATGAAGTCGTAGGGGCCGGTGATGCCGTCGAGCTGGACCATGGTCGAAGGGCCGCCCTTGAGCTTGGCCAGCGCCTTCTTCACCGCCTTGGCTTTGCCCGCCGCCGTCTCGATGAGGACGTACGCCTTCACCCGCTTGCCTGCGGTCTTCATGGCCTCCCCCATTCAGCGCTCCGGAGTGGCGAGAAAGCGCGTCAGCGTCGAGTGGAACGCGGCCGGGCGCTCCACGAATCGCGTCGCTTCCAGATCCACCCGCGTTCCCCGGTCGTCGGCGTGATTGGCGGGGTCGAACCGGGCCGTGATGCGCGTCCGGACGGCGCCCACCCGCAGCGTCAGCGTCTCGCCCACGCTCTCGTCGCCGAGCCGCGCGACCACCACGAACAGCCCATCGTCGTTCGTTTCCGCCAGATACGAGAAGCCCGTCTTGTCCCGCACCACCTCGACGGTCCCGGCGCGCACGGGCTCGCCGTGGGCGTCCTGGACGTAGCCGAGGACGACGTAGCGGTAGTAGACCTCGTGCTCGGCGCCGACGGCGCCGGCGACGAGCAGCGTCAGCCCGGCCAGCAGCGGGAGGACGGGGCGCGGCACGCCGCCCAGTCTACAACAGCCGCTTCGCCAGATGACCCTTGAGCAGCGAGCGGTGGCAGCGCGATTCCTCCGGGCAGCGGCAGAGCAGCGTGACCGGCCCCTGGCGGGCCAGCCCCCGCAGCTCCGTGAGCTGCGCCCGGGCCTCGGGCCGCGCGAGGCCGGCGAGGTAGCAGCGGCGGTACTCCGCCCACCCGACCCGTCCGCCGAGGAACCCGCGCAGCAGCGGCGTGACTGGCCCCAGCTCCCTCAGCCAGAGATCGATGCGGTCCTTGCGGACCCCGCGCGGCCACAGACGCATGACGAGCACCCGCGTGCCGTCGTCGGGCCCGGTGAGGTCGTAGACGCGCTTGGTGCGGATGCGGGACGTCCGGGTCACCATGGCTCAGCGGACATGGCGCGGGCCGGGATGACCGTCCCAGGTCAGGCGCGGGCCGTCCACCGTGAAGCCGGCGTCGACGAGCGCGTCGAACGCCTCGCTGGCTCGCACGGGCCGCCCGGCCCAGGTCAGCACCTCGAGCCGCCGCACGGGGCGCTGGGGTAGCGGCCGCTCCGTCAGCGACTGGAGCGCGCGGATCGCGCCGGGCAGATCCACCGCCTCCCAGCCGGCGAGCGGAGTGAGGTCCCGGCCGTGGGCCTCGGTCAGCAGCACGGGACGGCCACCGCGCAGGACGAGCCAGGATTGCGGGATACGGGTGGCGGCCACGCGGGTGCCGTCGCCGCCCGTGAGGGCGAACACGCGGCCCCAGACGTTGGCGGGGTCGACCATGTTGACGAGCACGTGGGGCTCGGCGCGGCGGTAGGGCGCGTCGAGCCCCTGCAGGGCGTCGGCCAGCGCATACTGCTCGCCCGAGAGGCCCTCGACGAAGTAGCCGCGGACGACCTCGCCGCCGTACTCCATCCGGAGCAGCGTGTGGCGAAGCGCGCTCCAGTCCCCCTGGGCCAGCTCGCGCGCCACCACGCCATAGCGGGAGAGCAGTAGCTGGGCCCGCGCCTCCTGCCGCTCCTCGGGGGACAGCGGCTCCTCGTCGGCCAGCGCGCTCCAGCGACCGACGACGGGCAGCTGAGGCATGACCCCGCGCGCCTGGCCCCGGCGGCGACGGCGCCGCCCAAGGAGCCCGGCGCCGGGACCGCGCGGCGGCGTCGTGCCGGCGACGGTGGCGCTGAAGGAGTCGGGGGTGACGAGCCCCGCCCAGAACAGCTCCCAGAGGGCGGTCAGCGTGTCCGGCATGCCGAGCCCGGTGACCCGTACCAGGTCCTGAGCGAACGAGGCGCCGCGGAGCTGTAGATGCAGGAGCACGTTCTTGGTCCGGGTATCGAGCTCGGTCGCCGCGGCCGGGCGCTCGCGGAGCCAGCCGACGTTCTCGCGGAGGGCGACGCCGACGCGGCCGGCGCGGCGGGGATCGCTCCGGCTCTCGAACACGGTCCAGACGATCTCGCCCGAGAGCCCCAGGCGATCGAGCCACTCGCGCTCGTAGCCGTCCACGCGCGAGGGCAGCAGGGCCTGCTCCCAGACGCGGATGGCAAAGTCCTCGCCCTGCAGCAGCTCGAGGGCGGCCAGCACTCCCGGCGGCCCTGTCAGCCGGTGATCGGGATGGAGGTGATGGCGACGGAGCAGAAATGCGGAGAACTGCTCGGGCGAGGCGACGGGGCGAGGCACCCGGCGCGCGTGGACGTGGCGGCGCTGGATCTCCTCGAGCACCGCGATGTGCACGTACTGCGGAGCCGGGGCCTCCGCGAGGAATGACCCCTGGCGCACGACGCCTCGCGCGGTGAGGCGCTCGAGAACGCGGGCGACGTCGCTGGCGGCCACGCCGTAGCGCTCGGCGAGCCACGCGGGTGTGAGCGGCCCGCGGGTCCTCAGCACCCGCAGCGCCACCCGCTCGAGCCCCTCGTCGGTGCCGAGCGCCTCGTAGAGCGCCGCGTCCGTCGTGGGGATCCACGCCCCCCGACCGTCGCCCAGCGCCAGGGGGACGATGCGCCCTTCCTCCCGCAAGGCCGCGATCAGCCGGGCGGGCTCGCCGCTCGTGCGCGCGCCGATCTCCTGCTCGGTGAGATCGCCGAGGTCGTCGAGGATGGCCGCCAGCTCGTTGGCGTCCCGGGCCCGGCGCTCGGGCGCCGTCCGGCCGAGCTCGGCTTCCACCGCCGCGACGATCTCGGGCCTGAGCGGGCCGGGCGCGACGCTCCAGACCTTGCGCATCGTCACCGCGTCGCTCCGGCGCTCCTCGGCGTGACCGGCGTCCAGATACGCCCAGTCCCAGGCCAGCAGGAGCGGATAGACGAAGGGCGAGGGCAGGGGCGTGTCGACGTGACGCGTCCACAGCGCGCCGTCGTGCAGGCGCTCGAGAAGCCGCTTGAGACGGGGCACGTCCAGCGCCTCGTTGAAGCACTCGCGCAGGGTCTCGGCCACGACCGGGAATTCCGCCTGCCCGCCCACCGCCTCCAGCAGCGCGTCGGCCTTGAGCCGGAGGAGGTAGGCCGGCGCGCGCCGGCCCTTCAGCATCCGCGGGATGAACAGCGCGCGCACCGCCGCGTGGCGGAAGCGCGTGCCGAAGAGGGGCGAGCCGATCAGCGCCTGACCCAGGAGGCTGTCGACCTCTTCCGGCCTCACCAGGGCCAGGAGGCGGTCGAACGACGGCGGCGCCTGACCCGGCGCGAAGGACAGTAGAATTCCGTCGTCCACGTGGCTGGCCTCGGCCTTCAGGCCGAAGCGGCGCTGGAGCTTCTCCCGGAGCGCCATGCCCCAGGCGCCGTTCACGCGCATGCCAAAGACAGCGTGGATCATGGCGTGCCGCCCGCCCATCTCGTCCGAGAATGATTCCACGACGATGCCGCGGTCGTCGGGCACGCCGTCGAGCACCTCGCCGGCCTTGACGATCCACGCCCGCAGCGCGGCCGCCGCCCGCGCGTCGAGGCCGCACTCGGCCGCGGCCCACTGGGCAAAATCGGGAGCATCCAGCCGCTCGGCGCAATCGCGGCGGAGGCGGCCCACGGCCAGCCCGAGCTCGTACGAGCGGGAGGGATGCTCGCCCTTCCAGAAGGGAATGGTCGGCGACATCCCCTGGGCGTCCTCGACCAGGACGCGCTCCGCGCGGACCTTGACGAGCCGCCAGGCGTGGGAGCCCAGCAGGAACACGTCGCCGGGGAGGCTCTCGGTCACGAACTCTTCGTCCAGCGTGCCGACCTTCAGATCGGTGTCGGCGACGTAGACGTCGTAGAGCCCGTTGTCGGGAATGGTGCCGCCCGAGGTCAGGGCCAAGAACCGGCTGCCCCGGCGCGCGTGGAGGCGGTCGTTGACGCGGTCCCAGAGGATCCGCGGCGCCACGCCCCTGACCTCCGCCGGCAGCGGCTCGGCCAGCGCCTGGACGACGCTCAGGAAGTCCTCGCGCGAGAGCGCCCGATAGGGCGCGGCGTTCCGGAAGCGCGCGTAGAGCGCGTCCACCGGGAGCGACTCGGCGGCGACGGCGGCCACGATCTGCTGAGCCAGGACGTCGAGGGGCGCCTCGGGCATGGCGATGCGGTCCAGGGTCCGCTCGCGGATCGATCGCACCACCGCCGCCGCCTCCACCAGCTCCTCGCCCTTGGTGACGACGATGCGGCCCTTGGAGATGCGCGTGAGGAGGTGCCCCGCGCGCCCGACGCGCTGGAGCGCCGCGGCCACGTTGCGGGGCGACTGCAGCTGGACCACCAGGTCGATGGCGCCGACGTCGATGCCCAGCTCCAGCGAAGAGGTGGCGACCAGCGCCCTCAGCTCGCCGTTCTTCAAACGGGTCTCGGCCTCCAGTCGCGCCCGGCGCGACAGCGAGCCGTGGTGCGCGGCGACGCGGCCGTCGGTGATGCGGTCGTTGAGATCGCGGGCCAGTCGTTCCGCCGATCTCCGGCTCTGAGCGAAGACCAGCGTGGTGCGGTGGGCCTGGACGAGCTCGGCGATCTCCTGGAGGGTCGCGTCCCAGACGGTGTCGCTGGGCGCCGTCAGGAAGTCGTCGACGGCCGCGACCACCTGGAGATCGAGCTCGCGCGCGAACCCGACGTCCACCACCACCGGGTCGCGGGCGGTGGCGCCGCCCAGGAAGGCGAGCGCCTCCTCGACGGAGCCGACGGTGGCCGAGCAGCCGATGCGCTGCGGTCGGCCGCCGGGCTCGCCCGCCTCCGCGAGCGCCTGCAGCCGCTCCAGCGAGAGTGCGAGGTGGACGCCGCGCTTGGTGCCCATCAGCGCGTGCACCTCGTCGACGATGACGAAGCGGGCACCGGCCAGCGCCGGCCGGAACCGCTCCGCCGTCAATAGAATGTAGAGCGACTCGGGCGTGGTGATGAGGATGTGGGGCGGCCGCCGCGTCATCGCCTGACGCTGCGCCGCCAACGTATCCGAGGTGCGCACGGCCACCCGCACCTCGGGCGGCCCGAGGCCGTCCGCGGCCGCGGCGGCCCGGATGCCGGCCAGCGGCTCGCGGAGGTTCTTCTCGATGTCGTTGTTGAGCGCGCGGAGGGGGGAGATGTAGACGACGTAGACGCGGTCCTCGAGCCGTCGCTCGAGGGCCAGACGGTGGAGGTGGTCGAGCGCCCACAGGAACGCGGCCAGGGTCTTGCCGGAGCCGGTAGGGGCGACGATCAGGGTGTCGCGCCCGGAGGCGATCGCCTCCCAGCCGAGGGACTGGGGCCGCGTGGGCTGGCCAAACGTGTCCTCGAACCAGCGCCGGACGAAGGGGAGGAAGTCGGGCATCACCGGCCATTATCCCAATCGGCGATAATGCGTGCCATGCTTCACCGCGCCGCGACGATCGCCGTCTCCCTGGCCGGCCTGCCCTTCATCCTGCCCCACGTCGTGGAGGACTTCGGGGAGGGGATCGGCCCCCGAGTGGGGCTGTCCACGCCGGCCGTCGCGTTTCTCCTGGGTGGATTTCTGGCGCTCCAGTGGCTGGGGCTCGTCCTGGTGGGCCAGGACCGGCGGGCCGGCTGGATCATCACCATCGGAGTCGGGATCATCTGGACGGCGGGCGCTGTCTTCGACCACGGCCGCGAGATCGCGGCCGGCGACTTCAGAAGCGGCGCCGTCTCGCGCCTCTGGGTGGTCGGCCTCGTCGTCAGCCAGACGGTGACGGCGACGCTGGCCTGGCGGGGTTGGCGACGGGGAAGACGGCCCTGAAGCCCGTGGCGGACGTCATCATCGTGGGCGGCGGGCCCGCCGGCTCGACGGCGGCCATCGCGCTGGCCCGCCGCGGCGCGCGCGCGCTGCTCCTCGACAAGAAGCGATTCCCCCGCGACAAGCCCTGCGGCGGCGGCATCCGGTACGGTGTCCTCCGCCGCTTCCCGGAGCTGGCCGACTATCTCCACCGCACCGTCGCGCTCCACGAGATCCGCCGCGTGCGCATGGAGTCGCCGGCGGGCGCCGCGGTGGTGGCCGAGCTGGAGGCGCCTCTCTATCTGACCTTCCGCCGGCTCGAGTTCGACGCGGCGCTGCTCGACCTGGCGCGCGCGCTGGGCGTCGAAGTGGTCGAGGGGGCGCGGGTTGTCGAGATCGAGCGCGGCGCCGACGATGTGGCCGTGCGCTCGATCGACGGCCGCGCCTTCACGGCCCGGGTCGTGATCGGCGCCGACGGCGTCAACAGCGTGGTCGCCCGGCAGGCGGGGCTGAGTGACGGCTTCGCCGACGACGCGCTGGCGATCGACACCATGGAGGAGACCGAGCTGGCGGAGCTGGCGGTCGCCGATCCGGAGGCGATATACGTCGCCTACGGCTACAAGGGCTACCCGGGCTACGGCTACGTGTTCCCCAAGCACCGCCACGTCGATGCGGGTGTCGGCTTCCTCCTGTCGTTCTTCAAGACGCGGCTCGAGGGCGCGCCCTACGACCACCACCGCCGCTTCCTCGACGAGGCGAGGGCCAAGGGCGTCGTCCGCGGGCGCTCGAACCGCAGGAACTTCAAGGCCTATCGGCTGCCGCTGGCGGGCCCGATCGCCCGCACGTTCGCCGACCGGGTGATCGTCTGCGGCGACGCGGGCGGCTTCGTCAACGGCTACACGGGCGAGGGGATCTACTACGCGATGGTCACCGGGCAGCACGCGGGGCAGACGGCGGCTCTCGCCCTGGAGGCGCGCGACTGCACAGCGGCGACACTATGCCAGTACGAAGCGCGCTGGCGGCGGGAGATCGGCGAGGAGCTGGCCGACTCGGTCCGCGTCCAGCGGAGACTCTTCTCCAACCCCGGCCTGGCCGACTCCATCGTCCGGGCCGCCGCCAGTGACGCCAGGCTCTGCCGCCTCTTCGCGCGCGTCGCGCTGGGGGAGGAGGCGCTGCGCCGCCGGAAGTTCGAAATGGCCTGGCGGTTCTTCCGGGCGGCGCTGCGCCGGCGGCTCAGTCGCTACTTGTCCTTGATCGCGGCCTGAACCTTCTTGGCCATGTCGGGCGGGATCGTGGCCATCCCGTGGGCCTTCTTGGCGTGCTCGGCGCCCTTGGCCATCACCTCGGCGACATCCTTGCCCTCGATCACGGCGTTGCAGCCGGGCATCAGATCCCCGCACCTGAGAACCTTCGGCATGATCTCCTCCTCACGCGCCGGGACGGCGTTGCGCTCCCGTCATGTATACCACGAGCGCTTGACAGCCGTCCGGGCGCGCGCCTAGACTCCGCCGCAATTCGACGCGAGCACCGGGCGACGTCGACCGACCAGGGAAGGAGAAGGGCCATGGCCAAGACGACGACACGGCGTCAATTTCTGATCGGTACGGCCAGCGCGGCGGGCGCCGCGCTGCTCGGCCGCGCTCCCGCCGCCCTGGGCCAGCAGGTGCGCGAGCTCCAGGTCTGGCACACCGAGGTCGAGCCCCAGACCGTCAAGACCATCCAGGACACCAGCATCGCCGAGTTCGAGCGGAAGTTCCCCGGCTTCAAGGTCAAGCAGCAGGCGCTGGGTTGGGGCGACCTCAACACCAAGCTGCTGGCCGCGCTGGCGGCGGGCAGCCCCCCGGATCTCACCCACCTCAATCCGTTCATGACCGCGTCGCTCTGGAAGAAGGGGCTGCTCCGTCCGATGGACGAGCTGATCCGGGCGCTGGGCGAGAAGGACATCCACGAGGCGACGCTCAAGCTGCAGCTCTTCGACGGCAAGTACTACGGGGTCACTCACGCCATGGGCGCGACCTACATCGCCGAGCGGCGGGACCTGCGCGAGCAGAAGGGCCTCAAGCCCCCCGAGACCCACGCCGACTTCCTCAAGCTCACGGCGGCGCTGACCGACGACGGCAAGCGCTACGGGCTGCAGATGCCCGGCGAAAAGCTCTACATCGGCTTCGTCCATCCCGCCGAGTGGCTGGCCTCCAACGGCGGGAGCTGGGTCGATGCCAAGACCTGGCGACCCCAGCTCAACGGCCGGGCGATGGTGTCGACGCTGGAATACCTCCAGAAGCTGAACAAGTACATGCCGGCGGGCTGGTCCGGGCAGAAGTACCTCGACACGCTGGCGGCGCTCTCGACCGGCAAGGTCGCCATGGTGTACCTGTCCGGCGCGCGGACGATCGGCTACATCGAGCGCTACGCGCCGGAGGGCATGCGCGACCCCGAGCACTTCCAACCCATGTTCAAGCCGCGCGGCCCATCCGGCCCGAAGGGCATCTCGGCCCTCGACGGCGAGAACTGGGCGGTGTTCACGCAGTCGAAGTACCCTAATGAAGCGTTCGAGTTCCTCCGGATGTTCTACAAGCGCGAGCACTACCTGAAGTACTGCCACACGGTGCCCATCCACCTCACGCCGATCTTCAAGTCGATGCTCAACGATCCCGAGTACCTCGCGCATCCGCGCATCCAGAAGTGGCGCACCTGGCACGACTTCATGGTGACGGGGCTCAGCCAGGGGCGCTTCCTGCCTATCGGGTTCAGCCGTCCCGACGACAACCTGCTGCCGTTCCTGGCCGAGCTGGACGGTTCGGGCATCGTGGCCGACCTCATCGTGGAGGTGATGGTGGGCGAGAAGAACCCGAAGGCCGAGGCGGACCGCGCCCAGAAGCGCGCCGAAGAGCTGCTGGCGCAGCTCGGGTTCAAGCGCTGGTCGTGACGGGGCGGTGAGCGCGGGGACGGGCCTTCGCTCGCTCCGGGCCCCTTCCCGCGCTCACCGCTTCGCACGCGCATCCTCTCGGCGGCGGCGGGGGCCGGTCATCGGCTGGCTGCTGCTCGCCCCGTCCCTGCTCCTCATCGGGGGGCTGGTCCTCTACCCGATCCTCTACAACTGCTGGCTGAGCCTCTTCGACAAGCACGCGTTCCTCCCCGCCCAGGCCTTCGTGGGGCTGCAGCACTACCGGTACTTCGCCACCGACGAAGAGTTCTGGAGCAGCGTCCACTACGGCGTCGTCTACGCCGGGGCCACGATGGTGCTGCAGCTCGGTCTGGGGATCATGGCGGCGCTGCTCCTCAACGAGGCCTTCCGGGGACGCAACCTGCTGCGGGGCGTCGTCCTCTTCCCGTACATGATCCCCACGATCGTGGCCGTCATTCTCTGGAAGTGGCTCCTGAACGACTCGTACGGGCTGGTGAATCATCTGCTGGTAGCCTCCGGGCTGGTGAGGACGCCGGTGGCCTGGCTCGGCAAGGACTACATCATGTGGTCCCTGATCCTGACCAGCGTCTGGCAGTTCTTCCCCTTCGTGGTGGTGACGTATCTGGCCCGGCTGCAGACGATCCCGCCCGAGCTCTACGAGGCGGCCAAGGTGGACGGCGCCGGCGCCTGGCGGCGCTTCGTCCACGTCACGCTGCCCCAGACGCGCAACGTCCTCTTCGTCATCGTGCTGCTGCGCAGCATCTGGATGTTCACCAAGTTCGACACGGTGTGGCTCATGGCCGGCGAGGGCGGCGTGAGCCGCTACGTCCGGACGCTGCCGATCTACGCCTACGCGCGGACGTTCACCTACCTGCAGGCCGGCATGGGCGCCGCGCTGGCCGTCATCATGTTCGCGCTCCTGCTGGGCGCCACCGCCGTCTACTTCCGCCTGTTCCGGGACGAGGAGGTGGTGGCGTGAGACTGGGCAGGGGCACGGTGACCCGGACCGCGACGCTCTACGCGGGGGCGGCGGGCCTGCTCCTGATCGGCGCCTTCCCCTTCTTCTGGATGCTCTCCACCTCGCTCAAGCCGCCCGGGGAGATCTTCGCCACGCCCACGCTGGTGCCCCACCGCGCCACGCTCGACAACTTCGTCCAGCTCTTCCGGGAGACGAACTTCGCCGTGTACTTCTGGAACAGCATCCTCGTCTCCTTCACCACGGTGGTGCTGACCCTGGTGGTGTCGGCGCTCGGGGCCTACAGCCTCACCCGCTTCAGGTTCCGGGGGCGGGAGACGGTGGCCGGCCTGATCTTGATGACCTATATGTTCGCCCCCATCATGATCATCATTCCCTTTTACATTCTGGTCCGGCAGCTGGGCATCGTGAACACGCACCTGGCCCTGGTGCTGTCCTACACGACCTTCTGCCTGCCGTTCTGCCTGTGGCTCCTGCGCGCGTTCTTCCTGAGCGTGCCGCTGGAGCTGGAGGAGGCGGCGCTGGTGGACGGCGCCGGGCGTCCGCGGGCGGTGTGGCACGTGGTGCTCCCGCTGAGCCTGCCCGGCCTCATCGCCGCCGGCATCTTCACGTTCATCCTGGCCTGGAACGACTTTCTGTTCGCCCTCGTGCTCATCACCTCGGACGAGCTCAAGACGCTGCCCGTCGGCGTCAACGACCTGTTCAACGCCACGATCGTGGACTGGGGCATGATCATGGCGGCCGGGGTGATGATCACGGTGCCGACCATCGGCTTCTTCGCCGGCGTGCAGCGCTATCTGATCCAGGGCTGGGGCGCCGGCGGAGTGAAGGGGTAGCCCATGCCTCCCCCAGGAAGGATTGCGCAGGCGAAGCCTGCGCCCGAACGGCGAGCCGTGGTCGCAGCGAGCTCGCGCCATCCAGACAGGCGGGGAGCGCGGTGTAGAATCGCCGTGTGAAGATCGTCAGCATCGGCGGCGGGCCGGCCGGGCTCTACTTCGGGATTTTAATGAAGAAGGCCGACCCGTCGCACGACATCACCGTCCTCGAGCGCAACCGGCCCGACGACACCTTCGGCTTCGGCGTGGTCTTCTCCGACGCCACCCTCGAGAACTTCGCCGAGGCCGACCGCGAGAGCTACGAGGAGATCACCCGCGCCTTCGCCCACTGGGACGACATCGATATCCATTACCAGGGCCAGGTGCTGACCTCCACCGGGCACGGGTTCTCCGGGCTCAGCCGCCAGCGCCTGCTCGATATCCTGCACCGGCGCTGCCGCCAGCTCGGCGTGACGCTCGAGTTCCAGCAAGAGGTGAGCGACGTGGCGCCGTTCGCGGACGCCGACCTCATCCTGGCCGCCGACGGCGTCAACAGCGCCGTCCGCGCGCGCTACGCCCAGCACTTCCGTCCGCGGATCGACGCGCGCCCGAACCGGTTCGTCTGGCTCGGCACGACGTTCCCGTTCCCGGCCTTCACCTTCCTCTTCAAGGAGAGCGAACACGGCCTCTGGCGCGTGCACGCCTATCGCTACGACGCCCGCCACTCGACCTTCATCCTGGAAGCGACGGAGGGGACCTGGAGGCGGGCCGGGCTCCCGGGCGCCAGCGAGGACGACACGCTGGCCTTCACCGAGCGGCTCTTCGCCCGCGAGCTCGACGGCCACCGGATGCTGAAGAACCGCTCCCTCTGGCGCGGCTTCCCGACGGTCGGCAACGAGCGGTGGCACTGGCGGAACCTCGTCCTCATCGGCGACGCCGCCCACACCGCGCACTTCTCCATCGGGTCGGGCACCAAGCTGGCCATGGAGGACGCCATCGCGCTGAGCCGGGCCCTCCAGCAGTACCGCAACGTCCCCAGCGCCCTGGCGGCCTACGAGGACGAGCGGCGCCCGCTGGTGGAGAGCGCGCAGCGGGCGGCCCTGGTGAGCCTCGAGTGGTTCGAGCAGACCGAGCGCTACTACGGCCGGCTCGAGCCGCTGCAGTTCGCCGTCAGCCTGCTCACGCGCAGCCTGCGCGTCACCCACGAGAACCTCAGAGTCCGCGACCCCAAGTTCGTGGAGACGGTCGACCGCTGGTTCGCGGCCAAGGCGGCCGACCAGAGCGGCCTCCGCGTCGCCGCCCAACCGGCTCCGCCGCCGATGTTCACGCCGTTCCGGCTGCGCGACCTCGTGCTCGCCAACCGTGTCGTCGTCTCGCCGATGTGCCAGTACTCGGCCGAGGATGGCGCCCCCGGCGACTGGCACCTCGTCAATCTGGGCTCGCGCGCGGTGGGGGGGGCGGCGCTGGTGGTGGCGGAGATGACCGACGTGAGCCGCGAGGGCCGGATCAGTCCGGGCTGCACGGGCATGTACAAGCCCGAGCACGTGGCCGCCTGGCAGCGCATCGTGGACTTCGTCCACCGGCACACGCCGGCCAGGATCGCGCTCCAGCTCGCCCACGCCGGCCGTAAGGGCTCGACGCGACGGCTCTGGGAGGGGATCGACGAGCCGCTGCCCGACGGCAACTGGCCGCTGATCTCCGCGTCACCGATCCCCTACCTGCCCCAGAGCCAGGTGCCGAAGGAGATGGACCGCAGCGACATGGATCGGGTACGCGAGCAGTTCGTCCAGGCCGCCCGCATGGCCGAGGAGGCGGGCTTCGACTTGCTCGAGCTGCACATGGCCCACGGCTACCTGCTCTCGAGCTTCATCTCGCCGCTCACGAACATCCGACGGGACCAGTACGGCGGACCGCTCGCCCACCGGATGCGCTACCCCCTCGAGGTGTTCGCCGCCGTGCGCGCCGCCTGGCCGCGAAGCAAGCCGATGTCGGTGAAGATCTCGGCCACCGACTGGGCCCCGGGCGGGCTCAGCGCGGAGGAGGCGGTGGAGGTGGCGCTCATGCTCAAGGAACACGGCTGCGACCTCATCACCGTGTCGACGGGGCAGACCGTGCCCCACGCCCAGCCCGTCCACGGCCGTCTCTACCAGACGCCCTTCAGCGATCGCATCCGTCACGAGGCGGGAATCCCCACGGCCACCGTGGGGAACATCTCGTCGCACGCCGACGTCAACTCCATCCTGGCCGCCGGCCGCGCCGACCTCTGCGTCCTGGCGCGCGCCCACCTCTACGATCCCTACTGGACGCGTCACGCTGCCTGGGAGCAGGGCTACGACCTGCCGTGGCCGAGCCAGTACGTGTCGGTCAAGGACTTCACGCCGCGGCTGCGGTGAGGTGGCCCTATCTGAACGGGCTGCCCGCTCCCAGCGGGAAGCGCGGAACCGACGGCACGGTCGGGGCGGGGCGGACGACCTGAGGCGACATCGACGCGTCGACCGCCGGCCGGGGCTTGTTCGGCCCGCTGAGCATGACCTCCAGGCGCCCGTCGACGCCCTTGATGACCACCCGATCCGTCTCGATCTGCTCCAGCTGCCCCCCGGCCACCATGTCCCCAACCTTATAGCCGAAGATCCGGTTCGTGGACGGATCCTCGAGGTAAGCCACCCGGCTCTCTTCGCCGATCACCACGCCGTAGAGAACCGGCTTCGCCGCCACGGGCAGGGCCCGGCGGGTCGCATCGGACCGGCCTGTCTCGGAGCGGTCGGGGTTGAACAGGTTCCGGGCGACGATCCCGCCATGAGCGGTGAACGGTGGCCAGGCCGGTCCGGAGTCTTTCTTGGCCGACACGACGGCGACGAGGGGACGGTCAACCGGGGTCGGGGGAAGGGGAGAGGGAGCGGACAAGCCGCGGAGGAGCTGGATCGCAAAGACGACCAAAATCCCGGCCAGCAGGAGGTTGAGCGCAGTCAGCGGCCTGGACATCGACCACTTTGCCGGCAGCTCCGACAGCGTGTGGCGCAGGCGGTCGAGCACGATCGAGGGCTCGGACGGCGACCATTTCGCCCGCAGCTCCCCGAGCGCGCGGGGCAGGCGCTCGAGCGTGGTCCGCCACCGGGCGGCGGTCCACCAGCGGCGCAGTCCGCTCAGGGCCCATGGCCAGAGCTCCAGGAGGAGCAGAGAGCTTGACAGCCCCCACTTCGTGAGCAGCTTCGCCGGCCCGCGTGACATCGGCACACAATCTAAACCTCAAAGGGGTCGTTCGACAACAACGGCCCCCCGATCCTTGACTGCAGCAGATCGGTCGTCTACCTTGAGCGCCATGTCGGCCGTCCTCGGAGCGGCTGGGTGGGGCCAGAGCACGCGACGGAACAGCGTCTGGCGCGTCGAGGCCGCCGGGTAGTCCGTGTACGCGTCGTTCTTCGGCCTCGTGGAGCGGCCGTTTTCCATCGCCCCTGATCCGCGATTCCTCTATCTGAGCACCCGCCATCGCGAAGCCCTGGCGCATCTGCTGTACGGCGTTGGAGAGGCCGGCGGCTTCGTCCAGCTGACCGGCGAAGTCGGAACCGGAAAGACGACGGTCTGCCGCTACTTCCTCCAGCGACTGCCCGGTGACGTCGACGCCGCGCTCATCCTCAATCCCCGGCTGACCGCTCTCGAGCTGATGGCGACGGTGTGTGACGAGCTGCGCGTCCCGTACCCTTCCGGATCGACGAGCCTGAAGGTGCTCGTCGATGCGCTGTACCATCACCTGCTGGAGGCGCACGGACGGGGGCGTCGAACCGTTCTCATCATCGACGAGGCTCAGAATCTGAGCGCCGAGGTACTCGAGCAGATCCGGCTCCTCACGAATCTAGAAACGACGAGAGAAAAGCTGCTGCAGATCATCCTCATCGGTCAGCCGGAACTGGTTCAGCTGCTCGATGGCAAGGAGCTGCGCCAGCTGGCGCAGCGGGTCACGGCTCGCTACCATCTGCTGCCGTTCACCGAGTCGGAAACGCGGGCCTACATCCTCCACCGGCTGGGGGTGGCCGGTCAGCCGGGCGAAATCTTCGACCAGCGCGCCCTGCGCGAGGTGCATCGCCTGTCACGCGGGATTCCGCGGTTGATCAACGTCATTTGCGACCGCGCGCTCCTCGGCGCCTACGCCAGCGACGCGCATCGGATCGACGCGGCGCTGGTTCGGCGAGCCGGCCGCGAAGTGTTCGGCCGCCCCCGCCGGCGCCGCCACGCCCGTCAATTGCTGTGGGCCGCGGCCGGGCTGCTGGTGGCGCTGGCGGGGGCCTCGGCGCTGTTGACTTCCGAGCGCGCCGGACCGACCGTCCGGGCAACGGACTGGCAAGGTCGCCTGGCGGCGCTCACCGGTGGCCGCGCCTCACCGACGCCCGCTTCCGTGGGCGTGCTTCCCACGGCCGAGAAACCCGGCGAGGGCGACGGCCCGGCCCCGGCCATGCTGGCCCGCGCGAGCGCCGGCGGGGCCGAGCTACCGGACAAGGCCGAGCTGGCCGCCGTCCTCGCCGACGGGCTCCTCGAGAGCGACAGAGCTTCCGCGTTCACGAATCTCTATTCCCTATGGCACGTGGAGTACCGGGGTCAGGGAGGCCGTCTGGCCTGCGAGGCAGGACGCTCGGCCGGGCTGGAGTGCCTGTCGAAGAGAGGGACGTGGAACGTGCTCCGCCGCTTCAACCTGCCTGCCGTCGTCGAGCTCGTGACCCCCGCCGGAGTCAAACACTACGCGACCGTCACGGCCGTCGACGAAGAGACCGCCACCCTCGAGTTCGGTCAGCGGCAGTTCACGTTTCCGCTCGGCGAGATCGAGCGTTTCTGGGACGGCGCGTTCACTCTTCTCTGGAAGCCGCCCACCCTGATCACGATCGTGCCCCCCGGCACCCGCGGCAAAGAGGTGGCGTGGGTAAGGCTGCGGCTGGGCGAGGTCGACGGTGGACCGGTCAGGGCGACCGACGTCGAGCTCTATGACGAGGAGCTGCGGAGAAGGGTCGCCGCATTTCAACGGGACCAGTCGCTGCTGCCGGACGGGATCGTGGGCCCGGAGACGCTGGCTCGTCTGGTCGCCATCCGCGACCCCAGTATTCCCTCCCTCGGGTCCGCCCGACGCTAGCTCGCCGGGGCCATGTCCTACATTCTGGACGCACTGAAGAAAGCCGAACAAGAGCGGGACTCCGGGCGTGTCGCTGCCCAGATACCGGGGCCGCGGCCGAGACCATACGCGCATCAGCCGCGATGGGCGTGGGGACTCGCCGTAGTGTTGTTGGTGAACGCCGCCGTCCTGATCGCGGTCGTTCGTCTTGATCGCATCGGCGTGGCCCTGGTCCCCGCCGGCTCCAGCGGTAGCGGGGCGAAGCCGGAGCCGGCCATGGTCCGGGAGCCAGCGACGTCACCGGTGACGGCACGGCTCACGGCTGAGCCAGTGACGCGCGTGGATCCGGTCCAGGGGGAGAGGTCAGCGGCGCCGGCGGTCCGGCCGGGCCACGATGCCTCGAGCGCGCCCCGGATCGAACGGCCGAAGCCGACCGGACCGGCGCCACGTCCTGCGAAGCCGGCGACCAGCCAGACCGCCGTCCGAGGCGTGGCCCCGGCGGCCCCCAGCACCTCGGAGCGGAAGGCAACGGGGGAGCCGGTCGCCGAGCCGGACGCCGCGTCTCGGCCGATGTCGACGGAACCGCCGGCGGCGCTCGGCGAGACGGTTGCGAACCTCAGGCTCGAGGCGCTGGTCTACTCCGAGATGGCGCCGCAGCGAATGGTCTTCATCAACAACCGCAGATACGTCGAGGGTCAGACGATCGACGGGGACGTTCGCGTCGAGAAGATCATTGAAGAAGGAGTGATCCTGAGTTATCAGGGGCGTCGTTTCCTGCTGCTGGTCGGCCAGCGGTCCAGCCCGGCCGCCGGGGCCGCCGGAACGGAGCGGTGAGATCTTCGGAAGGTGACCCTGACGAGGACCGGGATCGGTGCCCCTGATCGTGCTCCTCCTCCTTCTCGGCGTGACGGCGTGCACGCCCCTGTCGACGGCGGGGCGGCCCCCGACAAACTGGCAGCTCGCTCACGAGGTCGTGGCCGGACTACCATCCCGCGGGCAGCACAAATGGGCCTCGCTCACGGTGGAGCAGCAAGAGGAGATCATCCGCATCGCGGAGCCGTTCCTCCTGCGATGGAACACCCAACGGGATCCGCGGGCGCTGGCTGTCGTTCTCAGCACGTTTTCATCCGCCTGGAACGCGAAGGCCCCGGCCGACCCGGTCCACTGCACGCTGCTCGACACCATCGTTTGTCACTGAGCCGCGGGGCCGGGCCAGGAAATTGGTCGCCGGCGAACCACAGAACTCCTCGGGAGTCACCTCGCGCCGCTCCCGGAAGGGGTACGTGAGCGGCTGGATCTCGTAGTCGGCCTCGGTCAGGAGCGCACGAAAGGCGTTCGCGCGCTTCGCGGGAGCTATGAAAACGGCTTCCCTATCTGGGCGTCTGCGGATCGTACGGCAGTACGCCGACGCCCTCGATCTCGATCAGGCAGCCATCGGCGGCGTCGAAGAGGTCGCGGGCGCCCACCAGCGTCATCGCCGGGAAGTGCTTGCCGAAGTACTGCCGGTAGACCCCGCCGATCGCCTTCAGCTTGGCCTTGTAGTCGTGGGCGTCGAGGACGTAGATCGTGAGCTTGACGATGTCCGTCATCTGGCCGCCGGCGGCGGTGACCAGCGCCTTGAGGTTCTCGCACACCTGGCGGAACTGGGCGACCAGGTCGCCCTGGCCGACGACGTGACCGTTCCGGTCACGCGCCACCTGGCCGGCGATGAAGAGCAGGCGGCCCCCCCGCGCCTCGAACCCGTGGGAGAAGCCGACGGCTTTGCAGAGCGTGGGCGGATTGAGGGGCTCGATGTGGCGGCTCATGTCCTCCTCCGGTCAGTGGCGCGGAGAGCCGTCGAGGATGATGGTCTCACCGTTCGTCTGCTCGTCCTGGAGCAGCTTCACCGCGGCCACCGCCACCTCGCTCGGCTCGATGAGCCGTCCGCCGGAATTCGTGCGGGCCATCGCGGCGACGGCTTCTTCGAACGGGCGGCCCGTCTTGGCCGCGATGTTCCGGGCCCCACGCCAGACCATGTCGGTCGCCACATAGCCCGGACAGATCGCGTTCACGGTGACGCCCTGGCCCGCCACTTCGGCGGCCAGCGCGCGCGTGAGTCCGACCAGCGCGTGCTTGGAGGTCGCGTAGGCGCTCAGGTAGGGGGCGCCGGCCAGCCCCGCCAGCGACGCGATGTTGACGACGCGGCCCCAGCCCCGCTCGAGCATGCCGGGAAGGACCTCGCGGATCAGCAGATAGGGGCCCGTCACGTTGACGCGCAGGTGGCGCTCCCAGTGCGCGAGGTCCGTCTTCGCGAACGGCGCGGACTCGGCGATGCCCGCGTTGTTGACGAGGACATCCACGGGGCCCAGCGCCCGCGCGACCTCGCCCACGGCCGCGCCGACGGCCGCGGGCTCGGTGACATCCAGCGCTACGCCGAGCGCGGTGGCGCCCAGCTCGCGCGCGGCGGCCGCGGTCTCCTCGACCTGCCGGCGCGTCCGCGCCGCCACCGCGATCACCAGCCCCTCGCGGGCGAGCGCCAGCGCGATCTCGCGGCCGATGCCCCGGCCGCCGCCGGTGATCAGGGCGACACGGGGGGCCGCCATTACGGACTCTCGATGCAGAAGAGGAAGATGAGCGGACGGGTGCCGCTCTCGCGCGGATCCGTCAGACAGCGGACGCGCGGTGAGGATTCCGGCGGACTCGGCCGGGTCGGCGTGGCGCAGGCGGCCAGCACGAGCAGGGCGAGCAGGCAGAGGGCGAGCGCGCTCGGTCGTTTCATGGCGCCATTCTAGCGCGCCATCGGGTATATATACGGCGCCAATCATGCGCTCCTTCACCAAGACGACGCTGGCCGACGCGGTGGCGAGGCTCGCCCCCGGCATGAAGGTGTTGCTGCCGCCCGCGTGCGGCGAGCCGGTAGGCTTGGTGGGGGAGATCTGCCGGCAGGCCGACCGGCTGCGCGATCTCACGCTCGTGGGCGGGATCCATCTGGGCGACTACCCGTTCGCCCGCCCCCAGATGGCTCCCTTGCGATTCGCGACGTGGCACATGTCGCCGCGGCTGGAGGACGCCCACCGGCGCGGGCGGGTCGAGTTCGTGCCGGCGCGCTACTTCGATCTCGTCACCGCCGGCCATCGCGGGTCCTGGGCGCCGGACTGCGTCCTCGTGCACTGCGCCCCGCCCGATGGCCACGGCTATCTGAGCCTGGGCCTGGCGGTCGGCGTCGCGCTCCCTGCCGCGCGGCAGGCGCCCCTGGTGCTGGCGCAGGTGAACCCGAACATGCCGCGCACGCGCGGCAACGCGTACCTGCACCGCAGCCAGATCGACGCCTGGGTGGAGGTCGACGAGCCGCTCCTCGAGTATCCGCCGCCGCTGATCACGGAGGTCGAGCGCGCCGTCGGCCGGCACGTGGCGGCCCTCGTTCCCGACGGCGCCACCGTCCAGGTGGGCGTGGGCGCGATTCCCCAGGCGGTGCTGGAAGCGCTCGGCACCCATCGCAATCTCGCGCTCCACTCGCTGCTGGTCGACGCCTCGGTGGCGCTCGTCGAGCGCGGCGTCGTCACCAACGCCGGCAAGCGCGTGCACCGCGGACGGATGGACGTCGCCGAGGCCATGGGCACCCGGCGGCTGTTCGCGTTCATCGACGACAACCCGCTCGTCAACATGGAGTCGTCGGAGTGGGTCCACGATCCTCACGTCGTGGCGCAACTCGACCGGTTCGTCGCGATCAACTCGGGCCTGGAGGTGGACCTCACCGGACAGGTGACGGCCGAGAGCCTGGGGCCGCGTCAGGTGGCGGGGATCGGTGGTCAGTTCGACTTCGTGCTGGGCGCCTCCCGCTCAGCGGGCGGCGCCTCGATCATCGCGCTGCCGGCGACGGGGCGCGACGGCGAGGTATCGCGGATCGTGCCCCACCTGACGGAGGGCGCCGCCGTGACCACGCCGCGGTTCCTGGCCGACTGGGTGGTGACGGAGTACGGCGCGGCGCGCCTTCGCGGGCGGGGAGTGCGGGAGCGGGTCGCGGCCCTGGTGGCGGTGGCCCACCCGCGGTTTCGGGAGGAGCTGGAGCGCGGTGCTACTTCTTAGCGGCGTCGATCTTGGCGAAGATCTCTTCGGGCTCGGGGAACCGGTACGTCGTCTGGTTGGAGTAGACGCTCTTGCCGTCGATGAAGACCTCGAAGATTCCGCCCATGCCCTCGTCGAGCTCGGCGGTGATGCCGTACTTCTTCTTGATGGCGGCCTGCAAACTGGAGGCCTGGGGCAGGTAGTTTCACTCGCCGCAGTACTTGATCCGGATCTGCATCCGTCCCCTCCTGAACGCGATGGTGAAGTTATTGTATAGGATGCCCACCCAGCCGACAGGGATTCGATGACCACCGTCCTCATCGACACCGACCCCGGGATCGACGACGCCCTCGCGTTGCTCCTGGCCTGGGGCTCGCACGGAGTCGAGGTCGAGGCGATCACCACCGTCGCCGGCAACGTCGCCGTGGAGCGCGGGACCACCAACGTCTTCCGCCTGCTGGCGTTGCGACGGCCCCAGCCGCGACCCGCCGTGGCGGTGGGCGCGGCCCGGCCGCTGGCCCGCCCGCTCCAGACGGCGGCGCGGTATCACGGCGAGGACGGTCTCGGCGACCTCGACGACTGGCCCCCGGTCACCCTGGCGCCGATCAGTCAGAGCGCGGCCGGGCTCATCGCCGAGACGGCCCGACGGCTCGGCGAGCGGCTCACGCTGGTGGCGCTGGGGCCGCTGACCAATCTGGCGCTCGCGCTGGCCGCCGACCGCGCCGCCCTGGCGGGGGTCGATCGGGTCGTCGTGATGGGCGGCGCCGTCGACGTCCCCGGCAACGTGACGCCGACCGCGGAGTTCAACATGCATGTCGATCCCGACGCCGCCGGGCGCGTCTTCACCGCCGATCTGCCCATCGACCTGGTGCCGCTCGACGCCACCCGCCAGGCGACGCTCGCCCGGGCCGACCTCGAGGCGGCCCTGGCCAAGACGCCGGGGCCGCTGGCCTCGCGCATCGCCGCTTTCACCCGCCGCGCGTTCCGGCTGGATGGCGGCGCGATGTACCTCCACGATCCGCTCGCCGTGGCCGCCGCCGCGGATCCGACGCTCGTCGAGTGGGAGGAGGCCCGGCTCGAGATCGGGCCGGACGGCGCCACGCGGCGGGCGGCCGGCGCCTCCAACTGTCGCGTGGCGGCGCGGGTGGATCGCCCGCGCTTTCTCGCGACGTTTCTCGAGCGGTTGTGTCCCGGGTCCTCGTGATCGGCTCCGCCAACGTCGACTTCACCGTGGCGGTGGCGCGGCTGCCCCGCCCGGGGGAGACGGTGTCGGGCGGCACCCTGCTCGTCAATCACGGGGGCAAGGGCGCCAACCAGGCGGTGGCGGCCCGGCGTTTGGGCGCCGAGGTGAAGTTCATCGCCTGCGTCGGCGACGACGCGTCGGGGCGCGCCATCCGCGAGGCGCTCCTGGGCGAGGGCATCGACGTCGCCGGCGTCAACGCCACCAGCGCGGCCGCCACCGGCACCGCGCTCATCGTGGTGGACGCCGAAGGTCGTAATCAGATCGCCGTGGCGCCCGGCGCCAACCGCCTCCTCGCCGTCGAGCACGTCAGCGCGCTGGCCGAGGACTTCGCCTGGGCCGACGTCGTCGTCTGCCAGCTGGAGACTCCGCTGCCGACGGTGATGTGGGTGCTCGAGCGGGCGCGGCGCCGGCGGGCGATCACGGTGCTCAACCCGGCCCCCGTCCCGGAGACGGCCCTCGAGTGCTGGACGCTGGTCGATTACCTCACGCCGAACACGGGCGAGGCCGAGCGCTTGAGCGGCGTCGCCGTCGGCAGCCACGCCGAGGCCGCCCGGGCCGGGGAGGTCCTCCGCGCGCGCGGCGTGGGCACCGTGCTCGTCACCCTCGGCGCCGAGGGCGTGCTGGCCTGCACGGCCCACGGCATGCAGCAGGTGCCGGCCCTGGCCGTGACCGCCCTCGACACCACCGCGGCGGGCGACGCCTTCAACGGGGCTCTGGCCGTGGCGCTGGGCGAAGGTCGCGAGTTGCGTGAGGCCCTGATCTTCGCCAACGCGGCCGCGGCGCTGGCCTGTACCCGCCGGGGCGCTCAGGCCTCGCTGCCGTCGCGCGGTGAGGTCGAGCGCCTCGTCGCCAGGTGATAGGATGGGCCGGCCTTGAGACTCTACGCCTCGATGAGTGTCTGAGGGGAGGGCCGTCATGGAGCGAGCGATCACCTGGCCGAAGGGCGCCCGCTGCGCGGTGACGATCACGTTCGACCTGGACGGCGAGAGCCCCTGGATCCACCGCGACCCGGCGCTGGCCGAGCGCCCGCTGCACATGGGCATGGGCGCCTACGGGCCGAAGACCGGGGCGCCCCGCATCCTGAGAATCCTCGAGCGCTACGACATCAAGGCGGGCTGGTTCATCCCGGGCTGGATCATCGAGCGCTATCCCGACCTCTGCCAGGAGATCGTCCGCCGCGGCCACGAGGTGGGCCATCACGGGTACCTGCACGAGCGGCCGTTCACGCTGCCCGGTCCGGAGGAGGAAGAGGCGCTCCTGCTCAAGACGCTGGACATCTTCGAGAAGATCCTGGGCGTCCGTCCCCGGGGCTCCCGCGCGCCCTCCTGCGATCCCAGCAAGCACACGATGGAGCTGCTGCGGAAGCACGACTTCGTCTACCACAGCAACCTGATGGACAGCGACCTGCCGTACTGCCACAAGACGAAATTCGGCGAGCTGGTGGAGCTGCCCACGGCGTGGGTCAACGACGACTGGGTCTACTTCGGCTTCAGCGCGGTGCCGCCGGTGGGCAACGGGATCTGGAGCCAGGAAGAGGTCTTCGACATCTGGAAGGAGGAGTTCGAGGGCGCTTACGACGAGGGGGGCTTCTGGAATCTCATGATGCATCCCCAGGTGATCGGGCGCCCCTCGCGGATGCGCATGGTGGAGCGGCTCATCCAGCACATGCTTGCCCAGAAGGACCTGTGGATCGCGCGGCCCATCGAGATCGCCGAGCACTACCTCTCCCAGCGGTGAGGGAGCGCGTGACGAGTCTTGAAGGCGGTTCGAGCGCCGGCTCCGCCGGCGCCAGCGATCCTGGGGGAGGTCTCGGAGGGGGCCGTCGCGCCCGGTGGGCGCGCCTGTGAATCGCCCCCTCCGACTTGACGGGCAGGTGGCGCTGGTGACGGGCGCCGGGCGCGGTTTCGGGCGCGCGATCGCGCTCGCCTTCGGACGCGAGGGGGCGCACGTCGCGGTCAACTACCGGGCGAGCCGGGCGGCGGCGGAGGAGGTCGTCGACCAGCTCGTGAAGCTCGGGCGTCTGGCCGTGGCCCTCAAGGCGGACGTCGGCCGCGAGAACGAGGTCCGCGGTCTGGTCGACGCCACGCTCGCGCGCTTCGACCGCCTCGACATCCTGGTCAACAACGCCGGGGTGATGGTGCACGGCTCGTTTCTGGAGATCCCGGTGGCGAGATACGAGGAGATGTTCGCGGTCAACGTCACCGGCACGCTGCTCTGCACGCGCTACGCGCTGCCGGCAATGATGGAGCGCCGCTACGGCCGGATCATCAACCTCTCCTCCCAACTCGCCCGGCGCGCGATCGGGAGTGGCGGCTTCGCCGCCTATGCCGCCACCAAGGGCGCCGTGGAGAGCTTCACGCGAGCCACCGCCAACGAGTTCGGCTCCTACGGCATCACCGTGAACGCCATCGCGCCGGGCGGCATCGAGACGGACATGAGCCGGGAGGTCATGACGTCGGAATACCGGGAGCGCCGCCCCCGGGAGCTGCCCGTGCGCCGGCTGGGCGGCGTGGAGGACGTGGCCTACTGCGCCGTGTTCCTGGCCGCGGAGGAGGCGGGCTACCTCACCGGCCAGGTGCTCCACCCGAGCGGCGGCTGGGTGATGGGATGAGGCATCCGCACGGCGGGGGCTCGCCTCGACGCCTCAGCGGGCGATCCGCTCCCGCAAGGCTTCGACGTGCCGGAGCGCGGCGGCGACGCGCTCGAGGTCGAGCCGGCCCTCGGCCAGCGCGTGCCGGAGCGCGGCCAGGGCGAGGCCCGCGGCCGACCGCCCGTCGGGCAGCCGGTCATCGGCGATCAGGAGCATGTCGGCGCCCGCGCCCAGGGCCAGCACCGCCGCCTCGTCCAGGCCGTAGTGCTGCTCGATCGCGCCCATCCGGAGGTCATCGGTCACCACCGGGCCGTCGAAGCCCAGGTCACCCCGGAGCAGCCCCGTCACCGTGGCGCGGGAGAGCGTGGCCGGATAGCGGCGATCGAGGTGACGGTTGAAGACGTGCGCCGTCATGACGCTGTCGGCGAAGCGCTCGGTGATCAGCGTGCGGTAGGGCAGGAGCTCCACGCCGGGACGGGCCGTCTCGGTGACGTCCACGAAGCCTCGGTGCGAGTCGGCAAAGCTCGAGCCGTGGCCGGGGAAGTGCTTGAGCGCCGTCAACACGCCCGCCTCCCGCATGCCGCGGATGAACGCGCGCGCGTGATCGGTGACGAGCGCGGCGTCGGCGCCGAAGCTGCGACCGACGCCGACGATGACAGGGTTGGCCGGGTTGTAGCCGACGTCTACCACGGGGGCGAGGTTCCAGTTGATGCCGGCCGCGCGGAGCATGGCGCCGATGCGTCGCGCCTCCAGCTCGGTCACGGTCATGTCGTTCGCCGCCCCCAGCTCCTCGGCCGACAGCGTCGGCGTGTGGCCGGTGGAGGGGCCGAGCCGCATCACCTGCCCTCCCTCGGCGTCGACGGCCACGAGCGGTGGGCGGCCCGTGCAGGCCAGGGCTCGCTCCCGGAGGCGCGCCGTCAGCCGCGCCACCTGGGGCGCGTCGACGATGTTGCGCGCGAAGAGCACGACGCCGCCGACGCGCGCCTCGCAGAGCAGGTGCTCCAGCTCGGCATTGTCGTCCGCCTCCGCGCCGGTGAACCCAACCAGGAGAAGCTGGCCGAGGGCAGGTGACAGCTCGGCCACCCGCGCGGGGTCGGGGGGCACCAGTGTCCGACAGCCGCTCGCCGCCATCAGCCCCGCCAGCAGCAGGACGGCGAGCCGGCGGTGGGCAGCGCTAGCGGCCACGGGCTGCGGCGACCAGTCTCCGCACGCGTTCGGGGTCCACCGGCTGTCGCACGTTTCCGTCGCGCTTGACGAACGTGCCGACGATGACGCCATCGGCGACCGACAGGAGCTCCGACACGGTGTCGGCGGTGACGCCGCTGCCGACCAGCAGCGGGACGGCGGGGACGACGCTCCGCACCCGCTTGACGTCGGCGATGGGCGTGGCCTCGCCGGTGCCCTTGCCGGAGACGACCAGCGCGTCGGCCAGGCCGCGATGAACGAGATCGCGCGCCTCCTGCTCCAGCTCGACGGCGCCCAGCGGCACCGCGTGCTTGCCCTGGACGTCGGCGAAGAGCTGGACGTCGGCGTCGAGCAGCCGTCGGTCGCGCAGGGTGTGGTAGGCGTCGGACTGGACGATGCCCTGATCGGCCACCACGGCGCCGGCGTGGACGTTGACGCGGATGAACCGGGCGCCGGCCGCGCAGGCGATGGCCAGCGCCGCCCGCGCGTCGTTCTTGAGCACGTTGACGCCGAGTGGAACGCCTGGCAAGGCCCGGCGGATCTCGGCCACCACGACCGCCAGCGCGGCGACGGTGGCGGGCTCGACCCGACCGGCCGTGAAGGGGACGTCGCCGTGATTCTCCACGAGCAGCGCGTCCATGCCGCCTTCGAGGAGGGCGCGGGCGTCGGCGAGGGCCAGCGCCGTCACGCGCTCCATCGAGCCCTCCCAGCGCGGGCTGCCCGGGAGCGGGGGCACGTGCACCATGCCGATGAGCGTGCGCTCGAGTCGCATCCGGGTGCTGGATTGTAACACGTGGGTTCGTCAGCTATAGTGGCGCCTGAAACGTCGATGCCGCCCTCGCGTGTCTTCTTCGGCTGGTGGGTCACGCTCGCCTTCGCCGCGATGGTCTTCATCTCCACCGGGGTGCGCTTCACCATCGGTCCGTTCCTCAAGCCGATCGTGGCCGAGCTGGGGCTCGATCGCGCCAGCTTCTCGCTGGCCGTCGCCGTGGGACTGTTTCTCTACGGCGCCTTCGTCCCGCTGGTGGGCTGGCTCGTCGATCGCGCCGGCGCCCGTCCGGTGACCATCGCCGGCACGCTCGTGCTGGCCGCGTCCGCCGCCGCCACCGGGCTGGTGACGCACCTGTGGCAACTCTACCTGATCTACGGGGTGTGCCTGGCGCTCGGCCTGGCCGCCACCGGTCCTGTCGTCGCCTCGGCGGTGGTGGCCCGATGGTTCTGGCACCGGCGGGCCACCGCGCTCTCGATCCTGGGCGGCGCCTCGATGGGGGGAATGAGCCTGCTCGTCCCCGTCGTGATGTGGCTCATCCTGACGATCGGTTGGCGTGCGACGTACGGGGTCATGGGACTCGTGCTGTTCCTGGTCATGATGCCGCTCAGCGTCTTCATTGTGCGTGACTCACCGGAGTCGATGGGGCTGGCGCCGGACGGATGGCCGGCCGAGCGGGGCGCCTCCATCCCCGGGCCCGAGCGCACCAACGTGACCGACGCCGTGCAGACCGCCTCCTTCTGGCAGTTGGCGGGAGCGCTTTCGACCTGCGGCTTCACGATGAGCCTGCTGGCCGCCCATGGCGTGCCCATGCTGACCGACCACGGCTACTCTTCCATGCTGGCGTCGGGGGCGCTGGGGCTGCTCGGTGGGACCGGCATCGGCTTCGCGGTGGCACTGGGCGCCGCCGCCGACCGCTTCGGCTGCCGCCCTGTCCTGGTATCGATCTACGGCGGGCGCGCGCTCGCGTTCTTGGGACTCTTCCTGATCCGTGATCACGCGGCGGCGCTGCTCCTCGTGGCCGCGCTGGGGGGCGCCACCATGGGGGGCACCTTCGCGATGACCTCCGCGCTCACCGCGAACATCTTCGGACGCTACTCGGTCGGCTCGGTGCTCGGCACGATGTTTCTCGTCCACCAGACGGGCGCCGCGCTGGGCTCGTGGCTGGGCGGGTTCCTCTTCGAGCTGACCGGCGGGTACGGCGCCGTCTTCGCCGTCGGAGGCGCGATCCTTGCCGCCGCCTGCCTGGTGAGCCTCACGATCGACGAAGGCGCGCGGGCGCTACCCGCGCTCAGTCTGGTGGCGGGAGGACGCTGACCATGGCCACGCCAGAGAAGACCGCCGTGATCGTCATCGATGCCCAGCAAGAGTACTTCGCGCCCGTCGGGCGGATGGTGCTCCCCGACGGTCCCCGCGCGGTGAAGCAGATCGCGCGCGTGCTGGAGTGGGCGCGGAGGCGGGAGCTCCCCGTGTTCCACATCGTGCACGAGAGCCATCGGCCGGGCGCCACGATCTTCGCGCCGGGGAGCCCCGCGCTGGCGATTCACCCGGAGGCGACGCCGGTGAGCGGCGAGCCGGTGATCACCAAGCACCTGCCGGGCTCGTTCACGGGCACGCCACTCGAGCAGGCGCTCCGCGAGCAGGGCGTCGAGCGGCTGATCGTGACCGGCTTCATGACCCAGATGTGCGTCGACACCACCACCCGCGAGGCCGCGCATCGCGGCTTCCAGGTGACCGTGCTGGCCGACGCCACCGCCGCGATGGACGTGCGGGGGCCGGACGGTCAGGTCGTCCCGCACGACCAGGTCCACCGCACGCATCTCGGCAGCCTGAGCGGGTTCCTCGCCGAGATCAAACGCGCGGCCGACGTCACCGGCTGATCGGAGCCTGAAGGAGGGCGCGATGGGCTACTCCACGCTGCTCAGCGGGCGGTCCGGGCCGATCGCGACGATCACGCTGAACCGTCCGAACGCCCGCAACGCCCTGGACATGGCGATGCGCCGCGAGCTGGTCGCGGCCCTGGACGAGATCGAGGCCGACCCGGAGGCGCGGGTGGTGGTCCTCAGCGGGGCCGGGGAACACTTCTGTGCGGGCGGAGACGTCAAGCTCATGCGTGACCGGCGCCACACGGCCGCGGAAGGACGCGCCCGGGTGGCGCTCTTGAACCGGCTGGTGCTGCGCCTGGTCGACTTCCCGCGCCCCACCATCGCCAGGGTCGACGGCTTCGCGGTGGGCGCGGGCTGCAACCTGGCGCTCTGCTGCGACCTGGTCGTGGCCTCCGATCGGGCGCGATTCGGCGAGGTGTTCGGGAAGATCGGACTGGTGCCCGACGGCGGGGGCACCTGGCTGCTGTCGCGCCTGGTCGGCCTCGGCCGGGCCAAGGAGCTGATCTTCACGGCGGAGGTGATCGACGCCGCCCAGGCGCACCGCATCGGTCTGGTCAATCGCGTCGTCCCGGCCGCCGAGCTCGACGCGACCACGCGCGCGCTCGCCGAGCGGATCGCGGCCGGACCGCCGCTGGCGCTCCGCCTGGCCAAGCATCTGGTGAACCGGGCGGCGGCGTCCGACCTGCCGTCCGCGCTGGACCTGGAAGCCTTCTCCCAGGCCCTCGCCATCACCAGCGAGGACCACCGGGAGGGGCTGGATGCCTT
Source organism: Candidatus Methylomirabilota bacterium (assembly GCA_036001065.1). Taxonomy (NCBI): domain Bacteria; phylum Methylomirabilota (SeqCode); species Candidatus Methylomirabilota bacterium. The sequence goes on along the minus strand of DASYUQ010000126.1, from coordinate 28,119 downwards.
TTTCGACAAGCGCCCGCCCCGCTTCACCGGGCGATGAACCCGGTCGTCGCGAGGGCCTGGCGGTCCCCCCCAGTCCGTCGCTGACGCCACGTTGATCCGCTGGTAACGCCGGTCCCCCCGGGACGCGCCGCGGCCAACCTCGGGCGCCGGTCGCCTCACCCAGGGAAGTTTTCCGCGTGCTCCCGGGAAGGTCTCCCTGGAAGGAAGCGCGGGAGACGAGAAAGGCGCGAAAAATTGAGGGCCCTGCTGTGGAACGACTATTGCGTCTTGCCTTCTGCAAAAGCGAGGGGCCGTGGTACTTCACACCCGAAAGCCGCTCGATCGGCACCTTTCCGGCCATGGTCGGCGCAAGGCGTGCGTCCTGGTCGCCGGGTCCGACGCCGCGCTACGCCGGCGCCTGCTCCGGAGGCTCGGGCAAGAGCCGAGTGTTACGCCGATTCACGAGGCCCGGGACCGGGGGGAAGTCGAACGGGCGCTGGACGAGCTCAACCCGACGATTCTTCTCCTCGATTTCCCGATGGCAGGCTTCCACCGACCCGGGAGCCTCCGGTCGATCCACGCGCTGAGCCCATCCACCAGGACGGTGCTCCTGGTCCGGTCGCCCGATGACTCGGCGGCCGTCGGAGCCTTGAAGGAAGGCGCCAAGGGATATTGCTCGCGGACGACCGATCCGCGGCTGCTCCTCAAGGCGATTCACCTGGTGGAGAAGGGCGAGTTCTGGGTGCGGCGGCGCGTCATCAATCGGCTGGTCGAAGAGCTCACGGCGCTCGAGCGCAAGCGTGGAGGGAAAGGCCATGAGCGGTACCGGAAGCTGACCCTCCGGGAGCGGCAGATCAGCGGCCTCGTCGCCCGGGGCGCCGCCAACCGGGAGATCGCCGAGAGCCTGTCCATCGTCGAGACGACGGTCAAGACGCATCTGACCAGCATCTTTCGAAAGCTGAACCTGGCCAGCAGACTCCAGCTCGCGATCTACACCCTTCAGGTCGCGCCCGTCCAAGACTCGGACTGACCGCCCGCAGGCTGTCGTCTCCCCTCGTCCGCTGACGGCAGCGGGCGGTGCCGGCCAGTCTACCTCACACGGTGAGACTCCGAGGGCGTGTGGGGAGGCGGGGCTGGGCCGTTCCAGCCGCGGCTATGGCGCCGAGGGCGCAGGCTGCGGAGGCTGCGGCACCTGCTCGGGCGGCGGGAGCGGCGTGGGCTGGCGCGGCGACCGCCGGATCGCCTCGTCCACCTCCGGCGTCGCCCGCCGCATCTCTTCCGTGATCCGGCCGGCGTCCAGCGCCGTGCCGATCACGCGCGGCGTGATCAGGATCAGTAGCTCGGTCTTCTCGAGGGTCCGGACCTTGGCGCCGAAGAAATACCCGAGGATCGGGATGTTCTTGAGGAACGGGATCCCCCGGTCTTCGACCGTGCGCTTGTCTCGAATCAGCCCGCCCAGCACGAGCGTCTGATTGTTCATCAGGACCACGGAGGTCTCCGCTTCGCGCTTGATGATCCGCTTGGAGCCGGTGGGCGGTTCCTCGGCGCCGATGTCGTTCACCTCCTGTTTGACGTCGAGGGCCACGGTGCCACGCTCGCCGATCCGGGGCGTCACCGTCAGGATGACGCCGGCGTCGCGGTACTCGACCGTCTGGGTGCCGATGACCGAAGTCGTGGCCGTCGCCGTGGGCGTCGTCGTCCCGCCGATCGGCACCTGCTGGCTGGTGACGATCGGGATCGAGTTCGAGACGTTGATGACCGCCTTCTTGTTCTCCGACGTCATCACGTGCGGGTTCGAGAGGACGTTGACGCGGTTCTCGGAGGCGAACGCGTTGAGCAGCGCGAAGAACCTGTCCGACTGGAAGGCGAAGGCGGTGAGGCCGCCCGCAGGCAGCCCGAGCGGCGCCCCCGGCACGGGCAGCTCGCGGCTCGGCGATACGATCGCCGCCGTCGGCGCGGTCGTGATGGCGGACTGGGCCACCCGGTACGAGCCCGACTTGATGGCCCAGTCGATGCCGAGGCGGAGATCGTCGGTGAGCGTGATCTCCGCCACCAGCACCTCGATGAGCACCTGGCGCGGCTGGCGGTCGAGCTGCTTGATGGTGGCCTCGATCTCGGGCCAGTTCCGCGGGAAGGTCGTGACGATGACCGAGTTGGTGGTCTCGTCCGGGATGAAGCGGACCTGACCCTCGATGAGACCCAACTCCCCGATGGGCGCGGCAGCGCCGCCGGGCGGCGCGCCCGGTGTGGTGGGCGGTGGCGGCGGCGGTGGGGGCACATATGGCGCAGGTTCGCCCGGTCGGCGCGGCGTCGAGGGCGTCGGCGTGGTGCTCGTCGGCTGGGGCTGCCCCCCATAGATCGCGTTCAGGGTGGCGGCCAGGTCCTTGGCCTTGGCGCTCTCCGCGTAGTAGATGAACACCCGGCGGCCGCCGTAGATGTTGATGTCGAGCTGGTTGATCAGCTTGCGGATCATCTCCACCTCGGGCTTGCGGGCGTGGATGATGAGCGAGTTGGAGCGGCGCTCGGCCACGATGAGGGGCGCGCGTTCGGCCCCCACGGTCTCGCCGGGCGTCCGCGGCGCCGGGGCGGTCGGCGGCTGCAGCGTTCCGGGCGCCGTGGGTGGCGGAGTCGGCGGGGCGCCGGGGGCCGAGGGGGCGGCGCGGCGGAGCCGTCCGCTGGCGAAGAGCTGATTGAGGATCGTCGCCAGGTCGTTCGCATCGGCGAAGCGGATGGGGACGATCTGCAGCTCGTCCAGGGCCACCTCCACGTCGACGAGGCGGATGATGTTGAGCAGCCGGAGTACGTTGGACGCGGCATCGGTGATGATCAGGATGTTGGTCTCGCGGTGCGCGATCAGGGTGCCGCGGCTCGAGATCAGCGGGCGCAGCAGCGTGCCCAGGTCGGTCACCGACGAATAGCGTACCGGGATGATCTGCGTGATGACCTCGTCGCTCGTGCGATTGGGATCGGGATCGGCTCCGATGATCGTCGGCACCGCCCGTTCCCGCGCGCCCTCGAGGCGGACGATCTTGTAGAGGCTCCCGGACTTGACGGCGGTGAAGCCGTGGACCTCGAGGACCGCCAGCAGAACGCCGAACACGTCCTCCTGGGGGATCCGGCCGGAGGTCTGCACCGTCACCTTGCCCCGCACGTCGGGGGCCAGGACGTAGTTGAAGCCCAGGATCTCGCTGGCCGCGTGGACCACGGTCTCGATGTCGGCGTTGTCGAAGTTCAGGACGACGAACCGGCCGCGCTGACCGGGCGGCACCGGCGGCGCCGTCGGGGGGGCTGGCGGCGTCGGGGGAGGGGACGGAATCTGGACGGTCGGCGGCTCCTGCACCGTTTGCGGTCGCGGCCCGATCGAAGGCGGCGAGGCGGGTTCCGCCGCCGGAGGAGGCGGGGCTAGGGGCGGCGGCGGGACGGGCTGCGCCGCGGGCGGCGGCACCGGCCGAGGCTTCGGGGCGGCGCAGGAGCCGAGCCACGGCGCCAGCACGAGCAGGACGGCGACGGCGCCGAGGCTATTGGGTCGGAGCATCACTGGGGAAGCGCCGCAAGCCCGGCGGCAGCGGGCGACGGAACGGGGCCGGCGGCAGCGGCGGCTGGATGGCCTGGCCCGGCATAGGGGGTTGTACCTGCGGCCGAGGTGGCGGTTGCGAGGGTGCCACCGGCGGGATGACGCCCGGCAGCGATTGCGGCGGAGGCATTGGAACGCCCGGGGGCGCCGGCTGGACCTGGCCCGGCGGCCCCATCGGGGGCGCGGGCCGAGGTCTCGCCGGATCGTGCAGGCGGACGTCGAGGGTGCCTTCCGGGCGCGCGAGAATCACGTGATCGGCGGCGATCTTCGTCAGCTTGCCGCCGGCTACCGCGTCGCCCACGCGATAGCCAGCCACCCGCTTGGTCACCGGGTCCTCGAGATACGCAATCGGCGCACCATCCCGGAGCACTACCCCGTAGAGGTTCGGTTTGCCCACCAGCGACGCCTGGGTGAGGCCGGCCGGCGTCGCCGGGGCCTCGTTGCGCGTCGGGCTGAAGAGATTTCGGCCGGCGATGATCGCCGGGGAGCCGGACGCGGGCGGAGTGGCGGCAGGCGCGGCGGAAGCGGCGGGGGGAGCCCCGGCGCGGGCCCGGGCCGGCCCCGACGCGGGCGCCGGCCGGGTCAGCTCCCGCACGATGTATGCCGCGAACAGCAGGGCCATGGCCGCCAGCAGTGTGTTCACGATGAGGAGTCGCTTGGACATCAGGTCCTGATCCTGCCAGGAAGGATGAAACCGGAGAGCGTCAACGTCGCCAGCAGGTCCTTGGGCTGGCTGATGTTGACGACCCGCACCTTGAGGTCCTGCACCGCCAGCAGCTTGGGCGCACGGTCCAGCCGAGCGAGGAGATCCACGAGCTGGCGGATATCGCCCGAGACCGTGATCTCCAGGGGGATCTCGAGCAGCTCGGCGCGCTCGACCGGTGGCAGAATGCGCTCGCTCCGCACCTCGGTCGTCGCCTGCCCGGCCATCTCCTTGACCAGCTTCTGGAGCTCGGACGCGGCGACGGCCGGCGTGGCCCCGGGCAGAAGTCGGGCGCTCAGCGCTTCCAACCGCGCGTTCGTCGCCTCCAGCTCCGCTGCGATCGCGGACCTGCGCGCGACCAGCTCTTGCCGGCGCGCCAGTACCTGCTCGCGGATAGGCGCCAGCTCGGCGGCGACGCGCTGCCGCTCGCGGATCGGCTGCACGAGGCCTTCCCAGCCGATGATGAGCAGCGCCACCAGGGCGCCGAGCGTGACCAGGACGCGTTCGCGGCGAGAGAGATTGCCGATCATCTGGCTCCCGATCCGGGAATCGCCGTCGGCGGAAACGACCGGCGCGGCTGCATGGGGAGCCCCTCGGGCAGCGGGGCCTGCGGAGGCTCGGCGGGCGCGCCGACCGTCGGAGGACCGGGGCGCTGCGTCGGCAGCGGCGGCAGCGTCGGCGGGCGGCCGGTGGGCGGGGTCGCGCTGGCCGGCGCGCCGGCGACCGTGGCGGAGGCCTCCCAGGTCGCCCGGATCCTGAACTGCTCGCGGTCGCGCCCGCGGGTCACCGGCGAAGAGAACTCGACCCGCTCGAAGCGCGGGGAGTTTTCGAGGAGCGGGATGAGCGCGGCGGCCGCGGCCGCCTGCCCGGTGAGCTCCACGCCCTTCGTGTCGAGGGCGAGCATCGTCAACCAGGCGTCGGTCGGCAGCAGCTCGGTGAGCTCGCGGACGACCGGCAGCGGCCGGATGGTCGTGGATTCGATCGACTGGACGGTCGCCAGCAGGCGCCGCTTGCGGTCCAGCTCCTGCACCACCTTCTCCACGGCGCGGACCTCGGGGTCGAGCCGCGCGATCCGCGCGTTGAGGTCGGCCAGACGCCGGCTGTTCTGGTAACCCGGGACCAGGAGAGCGCCCAGGCCCAGCAGGAGCGTCGCCGCCAGCATTCCGGCCGTCATCATCTGGGGGCGCGTGAGGTGCCGGGGTCGCAACGCGGGAGGGATCAGCTCCAGAGGCCGGACGCGACCGGCCGAGGCGACCGCCAGCGCCAGATCGAACGCGCCTCGCGGCGTCTCGGTGATCGCAGCCAGCCGCTGGCGCGCCGATGACGTGAAGGGAGGCTCGGTGACGGGCGCTCCCAGATCGGCCAGGGCGCCCGCGGCGTCGGCCGTGGCATCCCCGGAGATCCAGATCGCATCGCAGCCGCGCCAGTGGGCGAGAACGAAGCTGCGCCGGATGGCGTCGGCGATGACGGTGTGGTCGGCCTCGGGCAGGGTGCGGCTGAGGACCAGCGTCGGCCCCGAGAGAAAAAGCAGGTCGGTCCCGTCGCCGACTCGATGGACCCAGACGACCCTGCCGCGGCGCTGACGCGGGACGAGCGCGGTGAGGTTGTGCGAGGCGACGGTGATCGAGACGGGCCGCAGCTTGGCGTCCTCGGCGATGCGGAGCGCCCCGTCGACGACCCGCCGGTCGGCGGCGGCGATCAGCACCTCCTGCGCCGCCGGCGCGGGCCCGCCGTCGCTCTCGGGGGGCAGGGGCAGGTAGTCGAAGGGGGAATCGTCACCGCCCGACGGCAGGTGGCGCTCCAGCTCGAACCTGACCATGTCCCGGAGTTCGCCGCCTACGGACGGCAGCTCGATCGGCTTGACGGTGACCGAGGCGCGCGGCAGTCCGATGGCCACCGTGCGGGGCGCGAGCCGGCGCTGGTCGAGCTCGGCCCTGAGCGCGGCCGCGGAATTCTCGGCGTCGACCACGAAGGCTTCGACCCGACGCCTCTGAATCGCCACGGCGACGAGGCGGTCGCTGAGCAGGAAAATCGCGAGTCGGGTGGGATCGAGTATCACTGGGCCAAGCTTACGCTTCCCGCCCAGAGCTTACGCCGAATGGCGAGTCATGCGCAACGTCTTGTTGCGCTTGGGGAATTCGGTTGTGAGGGGCTAGGCCGATCAGTGGGCGCCTGACCACTCCAGCACGACGATCGACCCGGTGATGGCGTCGGCGCGCCTCTGGACGACGGCGGTCAGGCGGGCGCGCACCTGGCCGTCCACCAGGCCTTGCGCCTCGATCCGGAACGTTCGCGTGGTGGTGACCAGGCCGCGGCCCGTGAAGCGTCCCGGCACCGTCGGGTAGGGGCTGTCGCGGCGCCCCTGGCTGATGTCGGAGATCTCGGCGTCGGACAGGCCGAGCGCACGCAGCACCGGCAGGCTGGCGGTGTTGATGTTGGTCTGGCCCGGGGTCTTGACCGTGACCAGGTCCGCCAGGGCCGGCGTGTCGCCGTCGCCGTTGAAGATCCGCGGCGTGACGCCGCGGATCTGGAGCAGCTCGGCCACGGACTCCAGAGGGCCGTTGCGCGACTGGTGGGGAATCGGGAGCTTGAGGTAGTAGTCCTCGCTCTCGGCGCCGTTCGCGCGGTGCTCCTCGTTGGGATCCATCCAGTCCTGCAGCGAATCGACGATGACGTCGCGCTCGGCCTTGGTGAGACCGAGGACGAGCAGCAGGCGGTCGACCCGGTCGGGCGGCGAGGTGTTGAGGTTCAGCCGCGCCTCCTCGTCCGTGACCCGGTAGGAGAACTGACCGCCCCCCAGGGATACCCCACTGCGCGGCAAGCGCGGCCGGGCGATGCGCTCGCGCGTGTAGAACGTCAGCTCGCCGTCGTCGGCCACGGCCACGTAGGCGGCGTCGGCGGCGATCTCGCGCATGGCCTGCTCGACCCCCGCCTCGGCCAGATGGGCGGCGGTGATGCCGTCCTTCCAGGCGCGGACCGCGCTCGCCTCCAGGCGCATCGAGTACGCGAACTCGGCGCCGATGATGCCCACGAGCGACAGCACCAGGAGCACGGCGACCAGCGCAAAGCCGCGCTCGCTGGCGCCGGCGGCGGGCTTCACAGCGTCCCCGTGCGGAGCACGACCGTCAGGGGCGGCAGCGTTTCGGTCCGTCCCCCCCGCGTCGTCGCCACCGTGACCTGCACCGCTCGCGGAAGCCCCTGCTCGGCTTCGGCGTCCCACGTCGGCTGCCAGGCGCCGCTCTGGTTCAGGTAGCGGAACTCGAGAGCCTGGATGCCGGGATCGTGCAGCGCGACCGCGGCCTGGATGAAGGGATCGCGATTGGGCAGGGCGCGCTGGCGGACGACCAGCGCGGGTCCCTGGTCGGTCTCGAGCGCGATCACGACCGCGGTGAACGCGACGGGGATCGCCAGCGGGAACGGCGCGGCCTGGGTGACCAGCTCGACCCGATTCTCGGTGCCCCGGAAGAGGATGACGGGGTTGGGCGCCAGCTCCGCCGCCGCGCGGTAGGGGTATGTCCCTGCCAGCGTGCGGCCGAGGATCAGCGCGACACTGCGCAGATGCTGATGGGCCTCGGCCCGGTCCTCGCCCTGGGTCCAGGCGGCGAGCGCCACTCGCAGGCCGCCGAAGGCGACCGCGACCAGGGCGCCGACGATCGCCAGCGCGAGGATGAGCTCGAGAAGGGTGAAACCCCGCTGGCCACGACGGCGCATCAGCGCGCTCTCGGACTGAGGCTGGGAGGCCCCGGCGCCGGCTGGGCCGGGACCGTGCGGAGCGTCGTGATCTCGACCTGCCGCCGTTCGTCCCACGAGACCCGCACCGCGATCTCGTAGATGTGCCATCGAAGCGGCCCGGCCAGCGGCGTCAGCTCCGGCGCCGGGACGAGCTTGGTCGTTCGCTCCCAGTGGAACCGGCCCTCGTCGCGCTCCTCACGCCCCTCCTCCGGCGTGACGACCTCCCGCACCTTCAGATCTGCCAGGAGCATCGCCTGCTGGTGATCCCCGGAGAGCTTGAGCAGCCGCAGCCCTTGCGCGAACGCCTGGATCGACGCCACCACCGCCAGGCCGAGGATCGCGAGCGCCACCAGCACTTCGAGCAGCGTGAACCCCGAGTCCCCGTGGGCGTTCCGCGCCGGCCGCGGCCGGCCGGGGATCACAGCCGCTCCGTGCGGACACGGCCGGTGAGGGGATCGACCGTGACCCGATAGCGGATGTCGCCCGAGGTCAGCCGGAAGGTGCCGCCGTTCGAGACGCCGTACGGCTCGAAGCGGACGGTGAGCGCTGGCGGCGGCTCCGCCTCGACCGTGAGGTGCGCCGGCAATGCGCGTGTCTCGCGCACTTCGTCGTTGCCCATGATCAACACCCGGTGCCCGGGCGGGTCCACCAGGAGGGAGTGGGGGCGCCGCGTGGTGATCGCCTGCTCCCGGGCGTGGCGGAGCATCGCCGCGAAGCGCGATACCTCGGCGCGCATCCGGACCCCCTCCACGCTGCGCCCGATCGTGGGCCCGGCCAGACCCAGGACGACGGCGAGGACCAGCAAGGTGACCAGCAGCTCGAGGAGGGTGAACCCGCGTTCGTCTATTTCGACCCGCTGTCCCATGACGTCGCGTCGACGTTCTCCCCTTCGCCGCCGGGGGCGCCGTCGGCGCCTTCGGACCAGAGGTCGTAATCGCCGTGCTGTCCCGGGCAGCAGCGGTACTTGTAGGGGTTGCCCCAGGGGTCCTTCGGCACGTCCCTCTTGAGGTAGGGGCCGCTCCAGTTGGGGGTACCCGGGTTCCGCACCAGCACGTCGAGGCCCTGGCCCGTGTCGGGGTAGCGCCCCACGTCGAGGCGGTACTGGTCCAGCGCCGCGCCGAGCAGTTCGATCTGCGCCCGCGCCGCGGCCGTCTTGGACTGCCCCACGCGCCCGAAGAGCCGCGGTCCCACCAGCCCTACCAGCAGGCCCAGGATGATGATGACCACCAGCAGCTCGATCAGCGTGAACCCCCGCTGGTCGGTGATCGCGCGGCGCCCGCGCCGGCGGGGCCTGTCCGGGTCACGGCCCCCGTCCGGCTCTTGGTCGGCGCCGGGGAGGGGGAGGCCCCGTCGCTTCGAACTACAACTCGCTCCGGGACCTCCCCCTCCCCGGCGCCGCTCAGCATCTGCTGGCGGACGGGGACCGCTCCCCGGCCACCCCCCGGCGCAGGCACGATCGCCGATCACAGCGGGAGCTCGTTGATCGAGAAGATGGCCATGAGCATCGCGACGACGATGAACGCCACCAGCACCCCCATTCCGAGGATGATCGCGGGCTCCAGGAGCGCGATGAACCGTTTCAGCTCCGTGCGGACGTCGCCCTCGAAGGTCTCGGCGGTCTTCAGCAGCATTTCCTCCAGACGGCCCGTCTCCTCCCCGACCCGGACCATGTGCACGGCCAGCGCCGGCAGGTGCGCGTGCTCGCTCAGGGCCGCCGCGATGCTGCTCCCCCGCTTGACGGTCTCGGCCACGCGCTCGACGGCCCGCGCGATCACCTGGTTCGACATCATGTCGCCGACGACGGCCAGCGCTCCCAGCACCGGCACCCCGCTCTTGAGCATGGTGCCGAGCGTGCGGGCGAAACGCGCGGTCTCGACCTTCATCATGAGCTCGCCGAAGCGGGGCAGGCGCAGGAGCACCTGATCCCACTGCAGGCGCCCCTCGGGCGTGCGGGTCCACACGCGCCAGGCCAGGACCGCGGCCAGGCCGACCAGCGCCCCCGCCCACCAGTACTCCCGGACGACGCCGCTCACGACGAGCAGGATCTGCGTCGGCAGGGGGATCGTCTGCTTGAGGTCGGCGAAGATCGTGGCGAAGCGCGGGATCACGAACGTGAGCAGGAAGACGACGGCGCCGGCCCCCACGCCGGTGATGACCAGCGGATAGGCCATCGCCGAGATGATGGCCTCGGTGAAGGCCGCGCGCGATTCCAGGAACTCGGCCAGACGCCGCAGCGCCAACTCGAGGACCCCGCCCTTTTCGCCCGCGCGGACCATGTTGATGTAGAGGCGGGGGAAGGGGCGCGGATGGTGCTTGGCGAGGGCATCGCTCAGCGAGCCGCCGCCGCGTACGGTCCGCAGCAGGTCCGCCACGATGACCCGGAGGCGCGGGTTGGTCGCCAGTTCCTCGAGGATGCCGAGCGCGCGATCGAGCGGCACGCCCGCCTCGACCAGGGTGGCCAGCTGCTGGGTGAACGCGAGGAGATCGCGCTGCCGGACCCGTCCCGACAGGGCGAGGCTCAGCCACGGACCTCGCTCGGCGTGGGGCGCTACCCGGATGGGGAAGTACGCCTCGCGGTGCAGCCGCTCGATCACGGCCCGGGCATCCGGCGCCTCCATGACGCCGTCGATCGTCTGCCCGCGCCGGTCGGCCGCGCGATAGACGTAAACGGGCATCGGGCTCAGGCGTCTTCCTGCGTGACGCCCAGGACTTCCTCGAGCGTGGTGACGCCCTGGCAGGCCTTGGCCCAGCCGTCGAGTCGCAGCGTCGTCATACCGGCCTCGATGGCCAGGCGGCGGATCTCGCGGCTCGACGCGCGGCGGAGGATGAGGCTCCGCGCGTCTTCGGTGATCGGGAACAGCTCGTAGATCCCCGTACGTCCCCGGTAGCCCGTTCCCCGGCACTGGTCGCACCCGCGCCCGCGGTAGAGCTGCACCCCGGGCGGGGCGGCGACGCCGAGCGCCTCGATGTCGGCGGCCGTCGGCGTGTGGGGCGCCCGGCACTCCGGACAGATGCGGCGTACGAGACGCTGGGCCAGCACGCCTTCCAGCACCGACGCCACCAGGTAGGGCTCGGCGCCCATGTCTTGCAGGCGGGGGATGGCGCCCGGGGCGTCGTTGGTGTGGAGCGTGGAGAAGACGAGGTGGCCGGTGAGGGCCGCCTGGATCGCGATGTCCACCGTTTCCAGGTCTCGGATCTCCCCCACCAGGATCACGTCGGGATCCTGACGCACGATATGTCGGAGGCCGGTGGCGAATGTCAGACCGATCTTCGGTTTCACCGGAATCTGGTTCACGCCCTTCAGCTGATATTCCACCGGGTCTTCGATCGTGATGATCTTCCGGTCCGGGGAGTTGATCTTGTCGAGCGCGCCGTAGAGCGTCGTGGTCTTGCCCGAGCCGGTGGGGCCGGTGACGAGGAGGATCCCGTGCGGCCGCTCGATGAGCGCCTCGAAGTGCTTGAGCGTCTCGGCACCGAAGCCGAGGCGCTCGAGGGGCAGGAAGACGCTCTGACGGTCGAGCAGCCGCATCACGATGGACTCGCCGTGCACGGTGGGGATCGTGGAGACGCGGATGTCGACGCGCCGGCCCAGGAGGGACACGCGGAGGCGGCCGTCCTGGGGCAGGCGCCGCTCGGCGATGTTCATCTCCGCCATCAGCTTGATGCGCGAGGTCACCGCGTCGCGCAGACGCCGGGGGGGCGACTCCTGGTCGTACAGGACGCCGTCGATGCGGTAGCGCACGCGCAGGGTGTCCTCGAACGGCTCGATGTGGATGTCGGACGCCTCCGCCCCGATCGCGCTCTCGACGAGCAGGTTGACCAGGCGGATCACCGGCGCCTCGAACGCCATGTCGCGCAGGTGATTCACGTCCTCCTCGCCGTCGGGTCCCCGCTCGTCCTCCATGCCTTCGACGATCCGCTGCAGCGGGCTGGCGGCGCCGTCGTAGGTGCGGTCGATCGCTTCCAGGATCACCTCGGGCACGCTCACCACGATGCGCACGCTGAGGCCGGTCCACTGGTGCAGATCGTCCACGATGACCGGGTTCAGCGGCTCGGAGGTCGCCACGGTGAGGAGGCTGCCGTCGACGCTCACCGGACAGACGACGTACTGGCGGAGGTACTTGGGCGAGAGGTTCTTGATGACGGGCAGGGGTGACGGCAGCTCGTCGCGCGAGAGGTACGGCAGGTTCTGCTGGCGCGCGACCGCACGCAGCACGTCCTCCTTGGTGGCGGCGCCGAGCCCCACCAGCGCCTCGCCCAGGCGCTCGCCGGTCGTGCGCATGCGGTTCAGCGCCAGCGCGACCATCTCGGGCGTGGTGATGCCGTCGGCGATCAGAATCTCGCCGAGGAGCCGGGTCGACGTCGCGATGGCCATGCTATGCTCCAGCGGTCATGTTAGCACAGTGGGCCTTCGTGGCCGTGGCCGCCGCCGCGGACTTGGCGGGCGCCGCATTCGTCACCAGCGTGCATCGTCGGCGCCGGGCGCCGCTGCGTTACTTCGTGGCCCTGGGCGCCGGCTTCATGCTGGCGGCGGCGTTCGTGCGGATGCTGCCCGAGAGCGCCCACGTCCCTCACGCCTTCCTGTTCGTGCTCCTGGGCTATTTCGGGATCCATCTCTTCGAGCACACCGTGGCACCCCACTTCCACTTCGGGGAAGAGATCCACGCCGACGCGTTTCTGCGGCCCTCGGCCGGCTACCTGGCCCTGCTTGGTCTCGGCGTGCACACGCTCTTCGACGGCGTGGCCATCGCCGCGGGGTTCATGATCGATCCCACGCTCGGCCTCCTGCTGTTCCTGGCGGTCGTGCTGCACAAGCTGCCCGAGGGGTTCACGGTCGCCTCCATCGTGCTGGCCACCGGACGATCCCGCGCCGCCGCGCTGGGCGCCGGCCTCGCGCTCGGGGTGCTCACCGTGCTCGGCGCGCTGGCCACGAGCCTGCTGGCCGAGAGCCACATCGGATACGCGCTGGCCCTGTCGGCCGGCGTGACGATCTACGTGGCGGCCTCGGACCTGGTCCCCGAGGTGAACCGCGAGGGCGGCCCCGCGCTGGCCTGGACGGTGATCGGCGGCCTCGTCCTCTTCGTGGCCGCCGACTGGGCGTTGTCGTCGTTCGGCGCTCGTTGACGCCGGCCTCCACGCCGTGATGGTATCCTGGCGGCCATGAGATCTCCGGCCGGGCTCGTGCTCCACGGTCCCAACCTCAACCTCCTCGGCGTCCGCGAGCCCACCATCTATGGGTCGTTGTCGCTGGCGGCGCTCGATCGCCTGATCCAGTCCCACGGGCGGCGGCGGGGGATGCGGGTGGTGTGTCGTCAGTCGAACGTCGAAGGGGAGCTCATCGACTGGCTGCAGGGCGCCGAGCGTGAGGGCTTCACCGGGATCGTCTTCAACCCGGGCGCCTTCACCCACTACTCGATCGCGCTCCGCGACACGGTGGCGGGGATCCGCCTGCCGGTGGTCGAAGTGCACCTCAGCAACGTCCACGGCCGGGAGGAGTTCCGGCGCCACTCGGTGATCGCCGCCGTCGCCCGGGGACAGATCTCCGGCTTCGGCCCCCAGAGCTACCTGCTCGGCCTCGACGCTCTCCTCACGCTCACGCCTGCCGGCGATGACGCGAACCGGCGCGCGCGTCGGCGAGCCGTGCGCCGATGAATCGGCTCCGCCGCCCCGGCGTCTAAGCCCTGACGGCGCGGGGTGGGCAACCGACACCCGGTGGACACCGACGATCAGGCGCTGGTCGAGCGATGCCGGCAGGGCGACCTGGCGGCCTTCGAGCCGCTGGTGGAGAAATACCGTGAGCGCGTGTGGCGCCTCGCCTGCAACTACCTCCGGGATCCCGAAGAGGCGTGGGACGTGGCCCAGGAGGCCTTCGTCCGGGCCTGGCAGGCGCTGCCGTCGTTCCGGGGGCAGTCGGCGTTTTACACCTGGCTGTTCCGAATCGCGATCAACGCCGCCACCGACCGGGCGCGGCAGCGGGCGGCCCGGGGGCGCGCGTTCGGCACCGAGCCGGTGCCGGAGGAGGACTGGGCGCGGGTCATGGTCGATCCAGGTCCGGCGCCGGACGACGTCGCGATGCGCGCCGAGGACCGGGAGCGCGTCCGGCGGGCGCTGGAGGCTTTGCCTCCGCATCACCGCGCGATTATCATGTTGGGCGATCTCCAAGGGCTCTCGTACCGGGAGATTGCCGAGGTGCTGGACATTCCGATGGGCACGGTGATGTCGCGCCTGCACAACGCCCGCCAGCGCCTGCGCCAGGCGCTGGGACCGCTGCTGGTCCTGGTCCTGGCGCTGGTGATGCTGCTGGCGCCAGTCGTCGTCCGGGCGGAGCAGGCGGTGAGGTTCGGCGCCCAGGTGCTGCTGGCCAGCGATGCCCCCGCCGGCGGCTCGCGCGTACCGGCCGATCTGGAGCGGCTCCTGCCCCGCCTCCGACAGACGCTCCGGTATCGCGAGTACGCGTTGCTGGAGCGCTACCGCGGGCAGGCCGCCGTCGGCTCCAGCCAGCGCTTCGCCGTGCCGGGGGACCGGCAGCTCGAGATCACGCCGGAGTCCGCGTCGCCGGTCCGGCTGCGGGTCCGGCTCCTCCGCGGTCGCGTCGCCGAGGTGAACACGGTGATCCAGGCCGCCCCCGGCGCGCCGGCCGTCATCGGCGGACCCCCCCACGGCAACGGCGTGCTCATCATCGTCGTCTCGCCGAGTCCATAGCGTTCCGGGAGGCAGGGTGGGCGAAGGCGAAGAGCGTCATTTCCGCGAGCGGGCGCGGATCGAGCAGGGCCACACCAAGTACCGCGACAAGCTCCGCGCGGAGGGCAAGCTCTTCGTCCGCGACCGCCTGAAGCTACTGCTCGATCCCGGCAGCGACTTCCAGGAGGACTGGCTCTTCGCGCGGGGGCAGGAAGCGGAGACGCCGGCCGACGGGGTGGTGACCGGTGTCGGCGCCGTCGGCGGCCGGACCGTTTGCATCATGGCCAACGACTACACGGTCAAGGCCGGCTCCTGGGGCGAAAAGACGGTCCAGAAGATCATCCGGATCCAGGAGAAGGCGGGCCGGCTGCAGGTGCCTCTCCTCTATATGGTCGACGCCGCCGGCGCCCGGATCTCCGAACAGATCAGCGTCTTCCCCGGGCGCTTCCACGCCGGGCGGATCTTCTACAACGAGGTGCAGCTCTCCGGCGTCGTGCCCCAGCTCTGCATCCTCTTCGGTCCCTCGCCGGCCGGCTCGGCCTATCTCCCCGCCCTCACCGACGTCGTCATCATGGTGGAGGGCAAGGCCTCGCTCTACGTGGGCAGCCCCCGGATGGTCGAGATGGCGATCGGCGAGAAGACCACTCCGGAGGAGCTGGGGGGCGCGCGCATGCACTGCACGGTGTCCGGCTGCGGCGACGTGCTGGCGCCTTCCGACGAGGAAGCGATCGAGCTCGCCAAGCAGTATCTCGCCTACATGCCCCAGTCCTACCGGGAGCGGCCGGCCCGGACGGCGGCGGTGGATCCCAAGCCCGGGCGGTCCATCGAGGAGATCGTTCCCTACGACCAGCGGAAGTACTTCGACATGTACGAGGTGATCGACCGCGTCCTCGATGCCGGCTCCTGGTTCGAGCTCAAGCGCCTGTTCGCCCCGGAGGTGATCGTCGGCCTCGGCCGCCTCGGCGGTCGCGCCGTCGGCATCGTCGCCAACCAGCCGAAGGTGAAGGGCGGCGTGCTCTTCGTCGACTCGTCGGACAAAGCGGCGCGCTTCATCTGGCTGTGCAACGCCTACAACCTCCCGCTCGTGTATCTGGCCGATGTGGCCGGCTTCATGGTGGGCACCAAGGTCGAGCGCGAGGGGATCATCCGCCACGGCGCCAAGATGATCTTCGCCACCTCCCAGGCCACCGTGCCCAAGATCTGCGTGGTGGTGCGCAAGTGCTACGGGGCTGGGCTCTACGCGATGTGCGGTCCGGCCTTCGAGCCCGATGCCGCGCTCAGCCTGCCCCAGGGCCAGATCGCCATCATGGGGCCGGAGCCGGCGGTGAACGCCGTCTACTACAACAAGATCATGGAGCTGCCGGAGTCCGAGCGCGCTGCGTTCGTGCGGCAGAAGCGCGACGAGTTCGCCCGCGACGTGGACGTCTACAAGCTCGCCTCCGAGATGCTGGTGGATGACATCGTGCCCGGCTCCGCGCTGCGCGCCGAGCTGATCAAGCGCCTGGCCTACGCCGAGACCAAGGTCCACGAGTTCCCGCCGCGCCGCAACGGCGTGTACCCCGTGTAACGTCGGAGGGGGCGACTTCACAGGCGCGCCCTCAGGGCGCGACGGCCCCCTCCGAACCCAGGGTTGCGCCGGCAAAGCCGGCGCTCGAAAGGCGTTACTCAGCCCGCCGCGGTCTCGGCGTTCTCGAGGATGCGCCAGAACGCTCGAACGGTTTGCCCGGCCCGCCGCACGCCGCCCCGCCTCGGCTGAGCCGTCACTGCCACGACTCCGTTCCAGGAGCCGAGGGTCGCACGCTGGGGGATATCGGCGATGCGCCGTCCAAACAGCGCGCTGGCAACAGCGGGCAGATGTCCCCGCGTGTTCCCGAGAAAGCAAACGGCCCGTGGCTGCAGCAGTTGGACCTCAGTCCGGAGATGCTCGGCTGCACAAGCGGTGAGAACAGTCGTCGGCGGCGCGTCCCGCTGAGTCGGGCGAATCTTGGCAGAGTGCACGAAGAAGAACCCGGCCCGGTGGAAGGCGCTGTCGCCGTCCTCCCTGCTGCGCCTGTTGCTCTCGAGAAGCGCAGTCCCGAACGGGGACGCGTCGAGGGCGCGGAACAACCCAGTCCGAAGAAGATCGGTCCGGTTCGAATAGAAGTGCATTCCCCGGCTCCGCCCATTGATCCGTGCGGGGGCGACTCCCACGAACAGAATGCGTATCGTCAGGGGCGGTGGAGGAATCTCTCCCCGACACAGGGGGAAGTCGACTTCTGTGGGTCGGAGGTTCTTGCAGCGACGGCACCGCTCGATGGTGTCCTGGTACTCGCTCCAGCGGCGGACGCGAGCGGCCATGAGATGAGTGGTCGCCTCGCGGCCCAGGCAAATCAATGCTGGCGGGAGCGCTGCGGCCATCGAGAGGAGACGGTCTATCTCGCCGGCACGCCACCACCGGCGCCAGCCGACCGCGACGGCCTGGACGTCGTCCTGCCTCACCTCCTGGGGGGAGTCAGCCAGTGCCCAGAAGTGGGTCAGGAGCCTCTCCTCGCCCGGAGTGGGGATGTGTTGGAGCCTGAGGCACAGGCCGCGGAGAGCAGCGACCCTGCGCAGGGTCTGGGTGATCTCTGGAGGCGTCACGGTTCGTCTGGTCCCAGGGCTTCCAAATCTGCCCGATCGAGTGGTGACCCGCGCAGGCGCTTCAGAGTTCGCAGCGCGCGGATCCCGATCACCCAGATCGACTGACTCTCGACCGTCATGGCCACGCGGTCCTGAAGCAGCGCTGCCAGAGCGTCGTCGGTCGGCAGAAGGAGGTCCACGGGAAGCAGGTCCGAGCCATCGATCTTGATCAGGCGCTGGATGTCCAGACGCCCCCCGGCCACCCGCATCGGCCCGCCAGCGGATTGAAACCCGAGGGACTGCAACGCAGTGGCGGCCGGCTCGAGGTCGGCGGGAGCAATCAGCAGATCGATGTCTTCGGTGGCGCGAGGCGTCGTATAGATCGATACTGCGAGACCGCCGACCAGCGCGTACGGGATGTCGGCCACGGCCAGCGCCTCCACGATCCGACGCAGCTCAGCGTAGAGGTCGAGCATCCGCGGGTCAATGTATCACCGCCTGCCCAACCCGGCCGGCTCGATGGTCAGGCGCGGAAACGTCTCTGCGTCTCAGCCAGGGCCTGGGCGATGGGCGCGGGCAGGCGTGCGCCGAACTGCCGATAGAACTCCCCCAGATCGTCGAGGGCCGCGAGCCATTCGCGGGCGTCGCAGCGGAGGGCCTGCCCCAAGCGCTCGGGGGTGACGTCGAGCCCGCTGGTGTCGAGAGCGCCGGGGGCCGGAACCCAGCCGACCGGCGTCTCCTCGGCCCGAGCGGTGCCGCGGATCCGCTCCACCATCCATTTGAGGATGCGCACGTTCTCGCTGTAGCCCGGCCACAGGAAGCGCCCGTCCCCGTCGCGGCGGAACCAGTTCACGCGAAAGATGCGCGGCGGTCGGGCCAGACGCCGCCCCGCGGCCAGCCAGTGGGCGAAGTAGTCGGCCATGTTGTAGCCGCAGAACGGGAGCATGGCCATGGGGTCGCGGCGGACGACGCCGACCTTGCCGGTGATGGCGGCCGTGGTCTCGGTGCTCATGGCCGAGCCGAGGAACACGCCGTGCGTCCAGTCGAACGCCTCGAAGACCAGCGGGATCACCTGCGAGCGTCGCGAGCCGAAGATGAGCCCGGCGATGGGCACGCCCTGGGGGTCTTCCCAGTTCGGCGCGAGGGACGGGCACTGCTGCGCGAGCACGGTGAAGCGCGAGTTGGGGTGGGCGGCCGGGCCGCTGCCGGGCTGCCACGGTCGGCCCTGCCAATCCACCAACCCCGCGGGCGGCTCGGCCGTGAGCCCCTCCCACCACGGCTCGCGGGAGGGCGTCAGCGCCACGTTGGTGAAGATGGTGTTCGAGCGGACCATGGTGATCGCGTTGGGATTCGTCTTCGGACTGGTGTTGGGGGCCACGCCGAAGAACCCGCGCTCGGGGTTGGTGGCGCGGAGCTGCCCACTGGCGTCCACGTGCATCCAGGCAATGTCGTCGCCCACGGTCCACACCCGCCAGCCGGGAAGCCGCGATTCCACCATCGCTAGATTTGTCTTGCCGGAGGCGCTGGGCATCGCCGCCGCCAGGTAGGTGACGCGCCCGTCGGGGTCCTCCACGCCGATGATCAGCATGTGCTCGGCGAGCCAGCCCTCTTGCCGGGCCTGCCAGGAGCCGATGCGGAGAGAGTGGCACTTCTTGCCGAGGAGGGCGTTGCCGCCATAGCCCGAGCCCACGCTCCAGATGAGCTTCTCCTCCGGGAAGTGGAGGATGAGCCGGCGCTCGGGCGAGAGATCGCCCAGCGAGTGGAGCCCGAAGACGAGGTCGTCCTCGCTCCGCATGTGCTGCAGGGCTGCCGGCCCCACGCGCGTCATGATGTGCATGCTGGCGACGACATACGCGCTGTCGGTGACCATCAGCCCCACGCGGCTCATGGACGAGCCGGCCGGACCCATGAGGTAGGGGATGACATACATGGGCCGACCCTGCATGACCCCCCGCAGAAAGCCACCCGCCCTGGCCTTGGCGTCGGCCGGCGCCATCCAGTTGTTGGTGGGCCCGGCGTCGTCGCGCTCCCGCGTACAGATGAAGGTGAGCTGCTCGGTTCGCGCGACGTCCTGGGGGTGGCTCCGGTGCAGGTAGCAGTTCGGATAGGTCCGGGGGTTGAGGGGCAACAGCGTTCCGTCCCGTAGCATCTCTTCGACGAGGGCGTCGTACTCGGTCTTCGAGCCGTCGCACCAGACGACTCGGGACGGCCGGGTGAGTGCGGCGGCCTCGTCCACCCACTTTTCGGTCACGCTGGTCACGCTCATGCGCGTATCCTCGTCATCCTTTTAGGTGAGCTTTCGATACGGCTGGCCGGCCGCGCCGCACGGGCGTCGGGCGATCGTCGCCCCGGGCACGAAGCCCGCTGCGATCCTGCCGTCAAGGCTAAGCGTGCGCGGTCTTCCCGCGGACGTCAAGCGGAACATGCTAGCATCGCGCCCGTGAGGGGCCTCCTGCTGGCCGCGCGCTATCTGACGATCGTGCCGGTCGGGGGTGGGCGACCTCACGAGCAGGGCGCCTCGCTGGGAGGGGCGGCGCCATGGTTCCCGGCGGTGGGGCTGGGGATCGGACTGGTGGTGGTCGCCACCGAGCGGGTCACCGCCTGGCTCTTCCCGATGCTGCTCGCCGCGCTGCTGACGGTCACGGTGTGGAAACTGCTCACCGGCGGCCTCCACCTGGACGGTCTGGCCGACTGCCTGGACGGGCTGGCGGGCCACGACGCCGGCCAGCGACTGCGGATCATGAGCGACAGCCGTATCGGCGCCTTTGGCGCCATGGGGCTGATCCTCTTCCTCCTGCTCGAGATCGCGGCGGTCGCGGAGCTTCCGGCGCCGGTCCGCTGGCGCGCGTTGCTGGCGACGCCCGCGATCGCGCGGGCCACACCCGCGCTGCTCGCGCGCTGCTTCCCGGCCGCCCGCGTCGACGGCCACGGCGCGGCGTTCCGCGCGGGTGTGCAATCGCGGGCAGTGGTCCTGGCGCTGGTCCTGGCGGGTCTGATCGCGGCCGGGGCGCTCGGGCTCCTGGGGCTGGCCGCCCTCGTCGTCGCCTGCCTGGGCACGCTCGGCCTGGGACGCTTTCTCACGGTGCGGCTGGGCGGGATCACCGGCGACGTCCTGGGGGCCGCGGTGGAGGCCGCGGAGCTCATCGTCCTGCTGACGGTGTCGGCGTGGACGCACGCCGGACGCTGATCTACCTGTTCCGCCACGGCGAGGTCGCGCCCGCGGAGCCCCGGCGGTTCGTCGGCCACCTGGACGTTCCCCTGTCGCCGCTGGGCGAGCGGCAATGCGCGGCTCAGGCCGAGCGGCTCCGCGACGTGACGCTCACCGCCGTGTTCACCAGCGATCTGGCGCGCGCCCGGCGCAGCGGTGAGATCATCGCGGCCCCGCACGGCCTGCGGCCGGACGCGGCGCCGGCGTTGCGCGAGATGGACATGGGACGCTGGGACGGGCTCACCGCGGCCGAGATCGCGGAGCGCGAGCCCCGAGCGTTCACGGATTGGATGGCGCGCATCGGCGACTTTGCCTTTCCCGGCGGTGAGGGCCTGGGGGACCTGTTGGCGCGGGCCTGGCCGGCCTTCGAAGCGATGGTCGTCGCCCACGCGGGCGAGCGCATCGCCGTGGTGGCGCACGGCGGGACGAATCGGGTCCTGCTCTGCCGCGCGCTGGACCTTCCGATGAGGCGCATCCTGGCCTTCGGCCAGGACTACGCTGCTCTCACCGTGCTCGAGCACGCCGCGGGGCGCTGGCGCCTGCGCCGGCTGAACGAGCTGCCGGTGCTATAATTCGCGGCCGCGGGGTGACGCATGCATCTCCTGAGGAAGATTCCATGACCAGACGGGGCGGGGGCGCCGGTGTCCTTGTGCTGAGCCTCGCGCTGCTGGCGGGCGCGCCCGCTGTCGCCGAGGAGCCGCGGGCGGGCGGCGTGCTCAAGGCCGCGATGATCGGCGAGCCCCCGTCGCTCGATCTGCACTGGACGACGGCCGTCATCACCCAGCAGATCACCTGGCACGTCTACGAGACGCTCTACACCTACGACCGGAACTACAACGCGATCCCGCTGCTGGTCGAAGGCCACACGCTGGGCGACCGGGGTCGCACGTACACGTTCAGGCTGCGCCGGGGGGTCCGCTTCCACAACGGCAAGGAGCTGACCTCGGCCGACGTGGTGGCCTCGCTGAGCCGCTGGGGTCGCATGGCGACGCCAGGCAAGGCCGTGTGGCGGAACGTCGAGGGCCTGGAGGCCAAGGATCCGTCCACGGTGGCGATGTACCTGAAGGAGCCCTCCGGCGCCCTGCTCATGGCCCTGGCGCGACCCAACAACGGCGCCGCGATCTATCCCAAGGAGATCGTGGACGCCGCCGGCGACCAGCAGATCTCGCAGTTCGTCGGCACCGGTCCCTATCGCTTCGTCGAGCACAAGCCCGACCGCTACATCAAGCTCGCCCGCTTCAAGGACTACGTCGCCCGCCCCGACGGCCCCGAAGGGTTCGGAGGCAAGCGCACGGCCTGGGTCGACGAGATCCTCTTCATTCCGGTGCCTGACGTCGCGGTGCGGCTGGCGGGGGTGGAGACCGGCGAGTACCACTACGCCCAGCAGATCAAGCAGGACCAGTTCGAGCGGATCCGGGCCATGGCGGGCGTCGCGCCCGGCGTCATCAAGCCGGCGGGCTGGTCCACCGCGGTGCTGAACCACAAGCAAGGGCTCATGACCGACAGGCGGATCCGGCAGGCCTTCCAGGCCGCGCTGGACATGGAGCCGATCATGGCGGCCGGCTTCGGCCACCGGGCCTTCTACCGCGTCGATCCGAGCCTCATGCACGTCGAGCAGGCGCAGTGGTACTCGACGGTGGGCGCCGAGCTTTACAACCAGAGGAATCCCGCCAAGGCGCAGAAGCTCCTGAAGGAGGCGGGCTACACCGGCCAGCCGGTGCGCTGGATCACGACGCGGGAGTACGAGTGGATGTACAAGAACGCGCTCGTCGCCAAGCAGCAGCTGGAGGCGGTCGGCTTTCGGATCGACCTGCAGGTCGTCGACTGGGCGACGCTCGTCCAGCGACGCAACAAGCCCGAGCTGTGGGACGCCTTCTCCACCGGGATCACCTTCAACCCGGAGCCGGCTTACAACACGGGCGTGCAGTGCAACTGGCCCGGGTGGTGGTGCCACGAGGACAAGGAGCGCTGGCTGGACGCCGTGGCGCGGGAGACCGACCCCCGGAAGCGGAAGGCGATGTGGGAGAAGGTCCAGGTTCTCTTCTACGAGGACGTCGGCCGGGTCAAGTTCGGGGACTACTTTTCGCTCGAGGTCGCACGCAAGGAGCTGCGGGGCTTCCGGTCCACGCCGGAGCTGAACTTCTGGAACGTGTGGCTCGCGCCCGCGCGCTGAGGGCGAAGGAAGACCGGCCATGAGGCTCGTACGGCGAGCCCCTCGCTCGATCTGCACTGGACCACCGCCACGCTGACCCAGCAGATCACCTGGCACATGTACGAGACGCTCTACCCGTTCGACCGCGACCTCAACCCGATCCCGCTGCTGGCCGAGGGCCACAGCATCGCGGACGAGGGGCGTTCGTCCCCACGACCACCCTGATGCTCTGGAACGTCTGGCTCGACCGGTAGCCCCGCCGGCGTGAAGACGTACGTCCTCCGGCGGCTCCTGGCGCTGATCCCGGTGGCGCTGGTGGTGGCCACGGTGGGCTTCGTGCTGATCCACCTGGCGCCGGGCGATCCTGCCTCCATCATCGCCGGTCCCGACGCCTCCGCCGAGGACGTCGGGAAGATCGCCCAGCAGCTCGGTTTCGACCAGCCGCTCCATGTCCAGCTCGTGCGCTGGTACGGCCGCCTGCTCCAGGGCGACCTGGGGCGCTCGATCTTCCTCCGCAAGCCCGTGACCGCGGCCATCCTGGACCGCGTGGAGCCGACCCTGCTGCTGACGCTGGCCGCCGTGCTGATCGCCGTCCTCATCGGCGTCCCCGCCGGCGTGCTCTCCGCGCGCTACCACAACTCGGCTACCGACCAGGCGTTCATGATGCTGGCGCTGGCCGGGATCTCGATCCCGAACTTCCTCCTGGGCCTCCTGTTCGTCCTGGTCTTCGGCGTCTGGCTCGGCTGGTTCCCGGTGGCCGGCTACTCGCCGCTCGAGGACGGCTGGCCGGCCACGCTGCGCTCGCTCGTGCTGCCGGCCTTCGCGCTCGGCCTCGTCCAGTCCGCGCTCATCGCGCGCATCGCCCGCTCCAGCATGCTCGACGTGCTGCGCGAGCAGTTCATCGTCGCCGGCCGGGCCAAGGGGCTCGGTGAGCGCGCCATCGTCTACAAGCACGCGCTGCGGAACGCGCTGGTGCCCACGGTCACCGTGATCGGCATCAGCTTCGCCGTGCTGATCAGCGGCGCGGTGGTGGTGGAGACCGTCTTCAACATTCCGGGGCTCGGCCGCCTCATCATCTCGGCCGTGCTCAGGCGCGACTACCCGGTGGTGCAGGGGGTGGTGCTCGTCATCGCCGGCGTCTACATGTTGGTGAACCTCCTGGTGGACCTCTCCTACCTCGTGATCGACCCGCGGGTGAAGTACCGGTGAGTGGTCGTGCGAGCCGCAGGGCGGACGCGGAGCCGGCGGCGGCGCGCGCCCGAGGCGAGCCGTGAAATGGGCCGATTGACCATCGCGATTCCGCGGGCGCCGGCCGTGCGGCGGCGGATGCCCCCGGCGCTGGCCGTCCTGTTGCGGCGGAAGATCGCCGTGCTCGGCGCCGTGCTGATGGTCTTGACCACGGCGGTCGGCCTGCTGGCACCCGTGATCGCTGGCAACCCCACCCACATGGACGTGGCGGCGCGGCTCGGCGCGCCGAGCGCGGCCCGCTGGTTCGGCACCGACGACCTGGGCCGCGATGTCTTCAGCCGCGTCGTTTACGGCGCGCGACTCTCGCTCCTGGTCGGCACAGCCGTAGTGGTGCTGGCCTTCGTGGCCGGCGTGAGCGCAGGGCTGCTCGCCGGTTACTTCCGCGCGCTCGACAACCCGATCATGCGCGTGATGGACGGGCTCATGGCCTTCCCCGCCATCATTCTGGCCATCGCGCTGATGGCCTCGCTCGGCCCCTCCGTCACCAACGTGATCCTGGCCATCGCCGTCGTCTACACGCCCCGGATGGCCCGGATCGTGCGCGGCTCGGTGCTGGTGATCCGCGAGACCGCCTACGTCGAGGCGGCGCGCGCGCTGGGCGCCTCCGACGCGAGCCTCATGCTCAGCCACATTCTGCCCAACTGCCTCAGCCCCGTGATCGTGCAGGGGAGCTTCGTCTTCGCCGCCGCCGTGCTCACCGAGGCCGCGCTCTCGTTCCTCGGCGTCGGCGTGCCGCCCTACGTGCCGAGCTGGGGGAACATCCTGTCGGAGGGGCGCCTCTACCTGCAGCAGGCGCCCTGGCTGGTCCTTTACCCCGGCGCGGCCATCATGCTGACCATTCTCGGCTTGAACCTGTTCGGCGACGGCCTGCGCGACCTCCTGGATCCGAAGCTTCGGGGCCTCGGCTCCGAACGGCCCGGCGCCCGTTGATCGACGGCCGCGGCCACCAGGACACCGGCCAGACCGACCACGAGATGGGCGAGTCGGCAGCGGCCGCGGATCACCGGTTCTTCTAGTGCCGTTCCAACTTGTTGATACTAAATCTGTCCACGAACGACGTACACGGTGCCTTCCTATGCGCGAATAGTTGGAACGGCACTAGGCGCGAATAGTTGGAACGGCACTAGTCGCCGCGGTCGGCGCGGATCCGGTGGGCGCGGTAGGCGGCCAGGATGCGCTCGTTCATCTCGCGGCAGGCCGCCCGCGCGAGCTGCTGACGTTCCGGCGTGTCGGCCAGCAGGTGCAGGCCCCGGTGGCCGATGGCGGCGTGGCGGTACTCGTCGGGCAGGATCTCCCTGGCGTAGAGGTCGGCCGTCTCGGGGTCGACGTCCCGAGCCAGGGCGATGAGCGTCTCGAAGCCCTCGCAGGACTGCGTCTCGCCGGCGAACTGGAACATGGCCAGGCGCTCGAGGGTGGGGCGGGCGCGGGCGGCGACGAGCCAGTCGAAGAGCGCCTCCCACTCGGGAAGCGCGCGGTAGGCGTCGGGGTCCTCGCCGAGCGCGATGAGCCGCTGGCGCAGCAAGCGCCAATGGCGATGCTCGTCGTCGAGCTGACTGGCCAGCAGCTCCCGGATCTCCCGTTCGGGCGTGTAGGGGATCCACGCGGCCAGCAGCTCGACGGAGCGCAGCTCGTTGTACACGCCCTGGCGCATGCGGTAGCGGATCTGCTGGAGGCGTCGCCCGGCCGGCGCCCCGGGGTCGAGGCGGACGTCGCGCCCCTTCCAGAACGCGGCGTTCTCGTCGGCCAGCGTCCGGACGAACTCGCGCGGATCGGTCACGGCTTTCTGAAGACGATCGGGCCCACGAACACCTCCGCCGTCGAGTGCGTGTCGTTGGAGTCGATGGAGAGGGAGACAGCCGCGGGGTTCTCCGGCTCCTCGCCGTAGATCTTCTTGAAGTCGTCCCGCACGTTCCGCTGCTCGGTGACCCACTTGCCGAGATCGGTTCGGCCGGAGCGCAGAACGACGTAGGTGACGGTACCCGTCTTCTCGCTCTTGCAGATCGTTCCCGCCGGCACGGTGGTGTCCCACACGTAGCCGATGATCCGGGAGCGGAGCTGCTCGGGGAAGCGCGGCCACGTGAGGTAGACCTGGGCGGCCTGGTCGTCGGTCGTCTTGTTGCAGGATCCGCCGCCCTGGGGCAGCGTCACGACCTTCCACTTCCACTCGAGGATCGGCGTCTCCTTCAGGTTGACCTTGCCCTTGATCTCCTTACTGATCGTCGAGCCCTCGTCCCGGCTCTTGAGGTGCAGCACTTTGTTACCGTCGTTCTCCACGACGGCGAAGTCGTAGGCCGGGCTCCCCCAGTTCTGCCCCTTCCAGCCGGGCGGGATCCCTTTGGCGCCCACGGGGTGCTTCAGCCAGTCCTCGACGACGACGCGCTCCGCCGCCCAGGCCGTCACCGCCACCGCCACGAGCACCGCGGTCATCAGGAACCGGTCAGTCCGCATAGCTCTCCTCATGGACGCATACCACGGGCTTTGACGCCCAGGCCCGTCGTTTCATTCTCGTCGGCCGGCACCGTCGTTACCAGCGGCGGGCGCAATTCGCGGGCCAGCCGTTCGCTGTGCCCGGCGAGCGCGGTGCTCGCGTCGAGGAAGCCGGGATCGCCGGCCGCGTGGTCACGACGGGGCCTATGATACCGTCACGGCATGGCGGATGCCCCGCCCTCGATGCGCGTGGACAGGTGGCTGTGGGCCGCGCGCTTCTTCAAGACGCGCAGCCTGGCCGCGGCCGCGTGCGCCGGAGGCAAGGTGGACGTCAACGACGATGGGGCCAAGCCGGCCAAGCTGGTACGCCCCGGCGATTTCATCAAGGTCACGCTGCCGGGCGGACGGCGTCTGGCGCGGGTCGTGGCGCTCAGCGAGCGCAGAGGCCCCGCCGGCGAGGCGCGCGCGCTCTACTCCGACCTCACGCCGCCGGCGCCGCCGCGCCTCCGCCACGCGCCGCCGCCCTACCGGCCCGCGGGCGCCGGCCGGCCTACCAAGCGCGAGCGCCGCCAGATCGAGCGCCTGCGCGGCCGGTGACGAGAGCCCGCCCGCTAGAACGTGAGCTTGTCCCCGGGGCTGATCGGGAAGACCTGCGTCGTCGTCTGCCCGAGGAACTGCTGGTACTCCTGCGGCGTGCCCCTGAGCACCGGGAACGTGCCGTAGTGGAACGGGATCGCGTAGCGCGGCTTGAGCATCTCCCTCGTCGCGTAAGCCGCGGCCCGCGGGTCCATGACGAAATGGCCGCCGATCGGGATCATGATCAGGTCGGGCTTGTAGTACTCGCCGATGAGCCGCATGTCACCGAACAGCCCCGTGTCGCCCATGTGATAGAGCTTGAAGCCGTTCTCGAACTCGATGATGAATCCCGCCGGCTCCCCGCCAGGATAGGTCGTGCTCTTCTTGGTGGCGGGGTCGGTGATCGTGACCTCCGACGAGTGCTCGGCGCGTACCTGGGTGATCTTGATCTGCGGTCCCAGCGGTGTCACCGTGCCGCCCTTGCCGAAGCGAACGCCCTGCTCGGAGCTCACCCATCCCAGATCGATCATGGTGGCGATGAGACCGGCCGGCCCGAGGACCTTGGCGCCCGTCCGCTTGGCCAGCTCCGCCGTGTCGCTCGATCCGTCGGTGCGGCCGAGGTTGCCGGCATGGTCGGCGTGGCCATGGGTCACGAGGATCACGTCGACCTTGCCGAGCGCGTCGAGGTTCTTGTACTGCTGAGGCGTCTTGGGGTTGTGCGTGAGGAACGGGTCGATCACGATCACCTTGCCGGTGAGCGTCGTGAGCCTGGTCGTCGCCTGGCCGAGCCAGTGCACCTCGACCTTCGCGGTCTGGGCCCAGGCGCGCTCGGTGGCGAGGGTGAAGGTGAGAGCGGTGCTGAGCTTGAGGAAGTCCCGCCGATCCATGCCCATGGTGCCTCCTGAGGATTGGGATGCGCTGCACTCTACCACATCGCGCGCAGCCCGCATTGAAAGCGCGCGGGGATTCTGCTAACGTCTCGGCGTCGTTCGTGCCCAGGGTGCCCGCGAGGGCCCAGGGAAGGCGGTGCGAAGCCGCCGCGACCCCGTCACTGTAATCGGGGACGAAACCCGCACGCGATGCCACTGGCCGAGTCGGCCGGGAAGGCGCGGGGAGTAGGACGATCCGAGAGCCAGGAGACCTGCCCGGGCGCCTCACGTCTCAACCGGTCTTCGAGGGAGGGCCCGGGCGATTCCGTCATCGCTTCTTGTTCTGGGCGGCGCGCGCAGCGGCAAGAGCGG